>CAZFUO010000008.1:17300-30375 GCA_964522065.1 uncultured Bacteroidales bacterium
TATAATCTAACCAGGTATCTTTATCTGATAAGTAATCAAATACAAAATAACTGTTGTCAGTTGATTTAAGTAAATAAGTTTTTGCAGTTTTGTATTCAATGTTCCAGTTTGATAAAACATCTTCAAGCACAGGTACAGGATCCATTCTGAATACAATATATGCCATTTTATTTCCATTCTTATCTTTAAGTGATTTAAAGAAATCAAGATAGATTTTATTATCAAGTTTAGATCTGTAAATATCAGAAACGTAAACACTTTCACTCTTTGATGCTTCACTCAGAAATTTTAATTCCAAAGGGTCATCAAACATCAAACCGGCATTAGTAGATGAAAAATCATTGCCATCCAAATCGAGAAGTATTACTTCAGTATATTGATGTTCAGTCTTGATTCCACCGAGAAATGAAGCAAGTAAATAATCGTTATCATTACTTACAAAATGGTTTTCAACAAGATCAGTCAGAAATGGATTTGAAGCAATAAGTCCGGCATCATAGATTTCGTCTTCTATCCAGGATGATATTCTTTTAGTTTTGTTTTCTGATAAAGAAATCATAGTATCCTTGGCTGAATTTTTCACACTGACTCTCTCTGCTATAAAATATAAACAAAGCATAAAAACAGCCAGCACAAGATAAATCCCTGAAATCAAGGCAGCATTCCCGACATTAAATGAAATACCCGTTTCTGATCTCGCGTTTTCCATGTTAGAATAAAATATTAATACATATATTGTTCAAAAATAATACAAAATATCAATCTAACACCATAAAGTGCTATATTTGCCCCAATAAAAAAAATATGTCTGATAACAATAAGATACCCAGGTACAGGATAGTTTACGAAGCATTAAGAAAGCAGATAGAAAATGGAAGTTACATTCCAGGAGACATTCTACCTTCTGAAAATGAGCTTAGTATATTATACAATATTGCTCGTCCAACAGTCAGGAATGCTTTAGAAAGACTTGTTGTTGACGGCTTCATTCAGAAACAACAAGGTAAGGGAAGTATCGTAACAGGTAAGCCAAAAGGTGTAGGCATATTGTCACTTATGAGCACAACTTCTGCTATTGGAGACGATCTTCAAACCAGAATTATTGTGAAACCCGAAATTCGTCCCTGGAAAGAAGCTTTTGGTTTTCAAATATCTGATATCGAAAGAGATGCAGGCTGCATCTACTTTGAAAGACTCAGACTTATCAATAACAGACCAGTTTTTTTTGATATTACAATGATGCCAAATATTAATTTTCCGCGTTTTACAATGAGAAATCTGGAAAATGCATCGTTGTTTAATATTCTCAGAACCAACTATCAGCTTGAAATGAAAAGCGGAGAGCAGAGACTTTTTGCAATAAAAGCAGATAAAAGATTGCTTGATTTTTTTGAGGTAAAAGCCGGACATCCAGTTTTGCAATTAGACAGAAAAATTGAAACAAACAGAGTTGGAATACACTTGTACAGCCAGGTGTTTTGCAATACTCAGGAATACTCACTTTACGGACTTTTCTAACATCATATAATGGAAATATTTATCGAATGGGGGTATTTAGGCCTTTTCATCGCAACATTTCTTGCAGGCAGCATTTTGCCTTTCAGTTCCGAACTGGTACTTAGCGGATTACTTGCTATAGGAGCAGACAGTTCCCTATGCTTGCTGGCTGCTACTGCAGGAAATTTTCTCGGAGGTATGACTTGTTATGGCATTGGCAGAATTGGTAAGATTGAATGGATAAAAAAATACCTGAAAGTCGATGAAATCAAACTAAATAAGGCGATTAACTTTCTTAAGGGAAAAGGCTCACTAATGGCTTTCTTCTCTTTCGTTCCATTAGTTGGTGATTTATTGGCTATTGGTCTTGGGTTTATGAGATCAAATATTTTTCTTACAGCAACAGCAATGCTTTTAGGAAAATTTTTAAGATATTTGTTGTGGATGTATTTCACATATGGAGTCATCAACATGTTTTAAATAATTATATTTTTAATTACTTATACAAAATGGAAACAACAGAAAAAGTATTAAGTGCTATGAAAGAAGCAGGTGCACCTGTAAATGCAGGTAAGCTTGTTGAGTTAACAGGTCTTGACAGAAAAGAAGTAGACAAAGCAATGAAAGCTTTAAAAGCATCAGGAGCAATTACTTCACCAAAAGTTTGTTACTGGGAACCAGCTAAATAAAAAAAACTATAGTCCGGAGAACTTCCGGACTTATTTTTTAATATTCACTAATTTAAATTACTTATGAGTAAAACAAAAAAAACTACTACTTACTGCTTTAAAAGGTGGACCAGAAATGGATATGGTATGTTTTCGAGTCTTCACAAAGTAGTTAAAATAGGTGTTGTTACTTTTTCCTGTACTCTGGTACAAGAAAAATATCAACCTGTTTTAGCTCAAATCGAAAACAGAGACAGCATTTCTGATGTTGAACTTGAAGAAGTAGAGGTGGTTTCCGAAAGGACACGCACTCTTAGCGTGACAGAAAAAAGGGAATTGTCAAAATTACCTTTTAAAAGTATTGAAGATGCACTAAAAACAGTACCGGGTATTGATATCAGACAAAGAGGTGCAGATGGAGTTCAGTCTGATATAAGTATTAACGGTGGTTCGTTCGACCAGGTATTAATCTTATTAAATGGCGTAAACATTACAGATCCTCAGACCGGTCACCACAACATGAATTTACCGGTAGATCTTAGCCAGATTCAAAAAATAGAAGTCCTTAGCGGTTCCGGTGCAAGAATGTCAGGAACATATGCTTTCAGCGGAGTTATAAATATTATTACAACAGATAATAATAGTCTGAATGAAGGGTTAAAAGGCAACATCTCTCAGATATTCGGGAAACACAATTTTTCTTCTACTTCTGCTGGTCTTAGTTTTAACAGATCAAAGTTTTCTTCCAATTTATCAGCCTCTTACAAAAAAAGTGATGGATATATTAAAAACACCGATTTTGACATTGGTAATTTCTTAATCAATTTAGGATTTAAAACCGGTATAATCGGAGATTTTCATTTTCAGTCAGGTTTTCAAACCAAAGATTTTGGGGCTAACAGCTTTTACAGTTTTGCATATCCAAATCAATATGAATCTACAAGTACTCTCTTTAACGCACTTAACTGGGAGTTAAAAAAAGGCAAAACCACTCTGCAATCGGGACTTTACCAAAGAATACACAGAGATAAATTTGAACTGTTCAGGGGCAATCTGGATGCTCCTGCCTGGTACACAGGCCCAAATCGGCATAAGACTTATACTCAGGGAGCAAATTTCAGAATTTCAGCACCTTACAAAAACGGAAAAACAATAACCGGATTTGAATACAGAGATGAAAATATTTTAAGCAATGTTATTGGTGATCAATTAGATTACAGCCATGATATATATAACAAGGGTAAAAACAGAAAGAACTTTAACTTGTTTGCAGATCAAACATTTTTTCTCAACAACTTTCTATTTTCAGCTGGTGTAAATGCAAACTATAATACAGACTATAACTTTTACTGGCATGGAGGAAGTGAGGTTTCGTATTCATTTAAAAGAAATTCCAGGATACATGCAGGTATAGGCAGATCTGTCAGGCTTCCAACATTTACCGATTTGTATTATAAAAGCGCTACTCAAATTAGCAATCCGAACTTGAATCCAGAAAAATCTGTAAATCTTGAATTAGGATATAATTTCGAGACAAAAAAGATGCTTTCATCGGTAAATATTTGGAAAAGATGGGGTAGAAACATGATTGACTGGGTAAAATATCCTGATTCAACAAAATGGGAAAGTAAAAATATTACAGGAGTAAACGCTGTTGGTCTTAACTTCACGATTAAGTATTTTCCTGAAATAAAGCCTGTTGAAAGTATAGAGGCTTCATATAATACTCAGCATTTAAATAAACAAGCTACAGGCTTTGATTCTAAATATGCGCTTGACTATATGAAAAATAAAATCAGTTTTAAAGCTGTTTTTAATGTCTTTAAAACCGATCAGTTTGGTTCACTTAAATTTAGTCTTAATTCGGGTCTTTATGACAGAGAGGGCACCTGGACAAGCTTTGAAGATGGTCTGCTAAAAAAATATGAAATTTTCACTCTAACAGATTCAAGAATTTCGTGGCAAAAGAAAAAACTCAGCTTAAACATCGATTTAATCAACATCTCAAATACAAACTATTACGACTTTGGAGGTTTAAAACAACCTGGGTTTGATATAAGAGGCGGAGTAAAGATAGAGTTCTAATTGGATTATGAGTTTATGGGTTGATCAACTTATCAACCCATAAACTTATCAATTACCTCAAAAGGAATACCTTACAGTCGCTCCCAATTGCATAGGCCTGCCTTGTTGAGCAAATGAATGTCCCATCGACTCGAAATAGAAAGTATTATATTTAGAATTCAGAGCATTTTTTGCCCATAGTTCGAAAATCAAATCTTCTTTCTGCAATACAACCTGAGCGTCAAGAAGTCCGTAAAGATCCTGCTTCATATTATTTGAAGTAGTCCAGTAGATTTCTCCAGCTGCGTTATATTGAGCAGATAAAGTCAATTTGTCTATCAGTTTTGAATTTAAATCAAACTTATAGTCTGCACCAACAGATAAAGTATGTTTTGGTACCATTGGAACATATTTGTCTTTATAATCCAGCTCTAAAACTTCTCCGTTTACAACTACCGAGTCTTTATATTCAGTAAACTTCGCTTCAGTCAATCCATAAGAAGCACTAAGACTGAAGTTTTTAAAAGGTTTTGCAATAAAAGAAAGTTCTAAACCTTTACTTAAACTGGCACCGGCATTTTTCATCATTCTACCGAAACCATTCGGAGAAAATACTGTTATCTGTCTGTTTTCGATATTGCTGTAAAATACTGCTCCATCTATCTGTAACATACCGGTAACAGGCTCTGAGTGAAATCCAACTTCATAATTCCAGCTATATTCTGGTGCATAAGAAATAAGAGATTCTATATCCTTAATATTTTCAGGTTCAGGTATTCTGGATAATATAACATCAATCTGAGATTGTGGCATTCCCATTGCAATATACTTCTGGAATTGCTGTTTAATACTACCCTTCATTTGTTTTGACATTTCTGTCTGCAATTCAGATTGAACCAAGTCTGAAAACAATTGAATATTGTATCCTCCTGCCTGAAATCCTTTTGTAGCAGATGCATAGACCCTGGTTCCGTTATTAAGTTTATACTGCAATGCAAACTTCGGAACTAACTCTGAATAATCTGAATATTTTTTCCCTTCAAGCAATGCTTTTGCCTGTAAATTATCTTTTACAACCATTGGACCTCTTGCCATTTGGTATGAATAATTGACTTTGGCAGAAGAGGCGTAATCTATATAAACCTGATCATAATCAAATCTTAATCCAACAGTTGCCGACAATCCTTTAATAAAGTCAAAATTATAAGTTGACTGATGATAAATTGCAGCAGTCTGATTATTCTCAACAAAGTCAGATGGAATCACTAATGCCTGATCTGTCATATCAATTTTCATATTCAGACTGGCAGGAATACCACCATTTATGCTACCTTCAAGCATTGTAACACCATCAGCTTTAAATCGGACAGGGCTATCAGTAAAAAGTTTCTTAAAAATACCCGAAGCACCATTCACCCACTCCCACTTACGATTGCCAGCTGACTTAAAAATCACCTCCTGCGAAACAGAATGTTGTAACTGATCCTGATTTAATGTAAATAAAGATGCAGGAGTAAAATCCTGATCCAAACCTAATTTATCTGACAATAACTGATATCCTGTGATTAGACTTAAAACAGTATTACTTGTCTGTCTCTCAATAAGTAAACCAGATGTTAACAGATGTCTCTTATAAAATGCAGAGTCATTATACGAAACCACTAATTCATTTTCATTATACGGAGCATAAGCGTATCCATCCTGATTACTATAATCATAACTAACATTTACATCAGACCTCCAGCCATTATTAAATCTTGCAGAAAGTCTGGCTCTACCTCCGGCTGAATACCAGTCACCTGCATTATTTCCAGTAAATTGATTTTTTACATAACCGTCAGAACCGTTATAATTTGCAGAAACCGACAAAGCAACATTCGGGTCGAGCAACATCGCATGTCTTACCTGAACTTTCTTACTGTTATAGTTGCCATAAGATAATCTGAGATTAGTTCCAATATTTGCAAATGGTGAATTGGTATGAATGTGAATAATACCTCCCGAAGAGTTTCTTCCGTAAAGAGTACCCTGAGGACCTCTCAAAACATCAACTCTCTGAATATCCTGAAATTCAAAATCGAATGCAGATTTATCAAGATAGGGTACATTGTCAACATAAAAACCAACTGCTGAAGTGTTTATTCTTGAGCCAATACCCCTTATATATACAGCTGATGTAATTTTTGAACCATAATCAGGAACATAAAGGTTTGCTATATACGGAGCCAAACATCTGAGATTATCAGCATTTTGCATATCAAGCTTTTTCCCGGACAACGAAGTCGAAGAAACCGGAGACTCTCCTAAAAAAGAATTTTCTCTTAAAGATCTGTAGATCAACACTTCTTTAAGATTCACTAAAATACTGTCATTTACAGTCTTCATTTCAGCCATAGCAGGGCTGAAAAAGATACTAATCAATAATACTACCGATAAAAACCTGTATTTAATCATATTTATAAATTTTGATGCACAAAAATAGACATAATGAAATCGTCTGTCAATCCTCATTTATGAGGATATTTTCATCAATCAGACCGTGAGTAAAAGCATAAACTGTCAAACCGGGTATAGTTTTAATACCTAGTTTTTCAACAATTTTCTTTCTGTGAGTGATAATAGTTGTTACTGCAATAGATAGAATTTCAGCTATTTCTTTATTAGTTAAACCCAACGCAAGTAGCCTGAGAACCTCTTTTTCTCTTTGGCTTATAACATCTGCTTCAAGGAAATCTTTATTGTCAATCTCTATGAAACTGTTTCTTTTAACCTGAATCCTTTTTTTCTGCAATGAAATGAAAACACTTTCCTCCATTTTAATAACCATTGGTCTGAGTAGTTTTTGCTCAAGATTATCCAAAGTTTTTATAAGTTGTGTTATTTTGAGAAAATCATTTATTATATACAAATCTGAAATTTCAATAGTCTTCTCAAGTGCTTTCCTGTATAAACTCTGAACAATATTTTCAATTACTATTACAGATTTAACCAGTCCGCCTTTATAAAACTCAATACTATACTTCAGTAAATCTTTCCCTTTAGAAGTGAAGCCGGGACTATAATAAAGTTCGTAAACCTGTTGTATATGTGTGAAAACATGATTTTTAAAAAAGCAACTGTAATTACCTATTTCCTTTTCCACCTCCGAAAGCCTCAAAATCTCATCAAAGAAATCGATATCAGAAAACTTCCTGTCCAGCAATTCTTTCAGAGATATTAAATCATTAATAACCAAACCATTAATAACAGCATAACTTTCTTTACAAATCTCAGAAAGCTGAATAATATTGTATGCGGGAAAAGAAGAAGAGTTAATTACAGCACTACCGTTTGCCACTTCTATCATTGTCAGAATAAAGTTTTCATTTAGTCCTTTTTTCTTACAATAATCTGATACACTAATCTTTTCACTAAAATCTCTTACACCCGCCAAATACAAAAAAGGCAAAAGTTGTTGATAATCTTGTACAAGACTAAGTATAGTTTTATCAGCAGTACGGTTCATAATTAAATAATTAGTACAAAGATAATTTATTACTTCAAAGCAAAAAATTCATTATCTTGCATAACAAATAAAAAGTATGAGCAGCAAAAACATAACAATAATTGGATCAGGGTTTTCCGGCTTATCTGCGGCTTGTTATCTGGCAAAATCAGGGCACAATGTTACCATATTTGAAAAAAACGAAACCATTGGCGGCAGAGCCAGGCAGTTCACCCATGATGGTTTTACTTTTGATATGGGCCCTACATTTTACTGGATGCCTGATATTATTGAGAAATTCTTTGCCGATTTCGGCAAAAAACCTGAAGACTACTATGAACTAATCAGATTAAATCCTGGATACAGTATCTATTTTGGCAAAGATGAAAAGGTTAGTTTATCTTCAGATCTTAATGAGATTTTTAAAACCTTCGATGAAATCGAGCCTGGCAGCAGTAAATATCTTAAAAAGTTTCTAAGACAGGCAGGATTTAACTACAAGGTTGCAATGGACAAAGTTGTTTACAGACCAGGCAAATCACCTCTTGAGCTAATTATGCCTGCTACTGCAGTCAGAGTACTGCAGTTTATAAACAGCCTTAGCCATGATGTCAGAAAAAATATCAAAAATGATAAACTCAGACAGGTGCTTGAGTTTCCTGTTTTATTTTTAGGAGCCAAGCCTGACAAAACCCCTGCATTTTATAAATTTATGAACTATGCAGATTTTGTTTTAGGAACCTGGCATATTAAAGGCGGAATGTTTAATCTTGTCAATGCCATGAAAGACCTTGCAATCAGCATGGGTGTAAAAATCGAAACTTCAAGTCCGGTAAAGAAAATAATTGTTGAAAACAATATAGTTACCGCGGTTCTGGTAAATGAAAAAGAGTATAAGACAGACTTGGTAATATCAGGAGCAGACTATCATCATACCGAACTACTTCTGGATAAGAAATTCAGGAACTATACAGAAAAATACTGGCAAAGCAGAGTCTTCGCTCCTTCTTCTTTATTATTTTATGTTGGGTTTGATAAAAAACTAAGTAATATTGACCATCATACATTGTTTTTCGATACTGACTTTAAGGCACACTCGGCTACTATCTATGATAAACCAGCATGGCCTGAAACGCCATTGTTTTATGCAAGTTTTCCAGGAAAAACAGATAGCAGCCTATGTCCTGAGGGTAAAGAAACCGGTATATTTCTTATTCCTATTGCACCGGGTCTTAAGGATGATGATGATAAAAGAGATTATTATTTCAATCAGATAATTGAAAGAATGGAGAAAATAACCGGGCAATCAATTTCTGATAGTATTATTTTCAAAAAATCTTTTGCTGTAAAAGACTTTGTTCTAGATTACAATGCTTATAAAGGTAATGCATACGGTCTGTCTAACATTCTTTTGCAAACAGCTTTTCTCAAACCAAAATTGCAAAACAAGAATGTAAAAAATTTGTTATATACAGGACAATTGACTGTACCGGGCCCAGGTGTACCAACAACAATCATTTCCGGAAAAATTGCTGCAACATGTGCTCTGGACTATATTGACAAATTAAAATAATGGAAAAATATAATAAAGTAAGTCAGGATATTAGCAAACTTATAACCAGAGCATACAGCACATCTTTTTCGTTAGGAGTTTGGTGCCTTGATAAATCTGTCAGAGGCCCTGTATACAGTATTTATGGCTTTGTAAGATTGGCAGACGAAATAGTTGATACTTTTCACGACTTTGATAAGAAAAAGCTTATTTTTGACTTCGAACAGCAATATTACCAGGCACTTAAAGACGGAATTAGCCTAAACCCTGTTTTAAATGCTTTTGCATTGGTAGTAAAAAAGTACAATATTGAAGATGAACTTGTTCAGGCTTTTCTTAATAGTATGAAAAGTGATCTTGAGAAAAAAACATACGACGAAAAAGAAATAAAAGAATATGTTTATGGGTCTGCTGATGTTGTAGGATTAATGTGTCTGAGGATTTTCACAAACAAAGATGAGGCAATGTACGAAAGACTTAAGCCATTTGCCATGAGTCTTGGTTCTGCCTTTCAAAAAATAAATTTCCTCAGAGATATTAAAAATGATTCTCTTGAATTAAACAGAGTCTACTTTCCTGAAATGTCAGAAGGCAAACTGGATGATACAAATAAGTCTCTTATAATTAAATCTATTGAAAAAGATTTTGTTGAAGCAAAAAAAGGAATAGTTTTACTACCTGACAACTCCAGATTTGGAGTATATGTCGCATATTTATACTATCTGGAACTAACAAAAAAGATAAAGAAGATCAGAGCAGAGAGTATTTATTCAGAGAGGATTTCTGTAAGTAATCTTATGAAAATCATACTTTTGATAACAGCCTTTTTCAGTGTTAAAGTTTTTAGAAAAATCTGATTATATGGCAATTAGTATTAAAACAAAAGACATTATCAGTTTTTACATTGTAGGACTGATACTATTCTCAATACCTTTTACAAGGAACATGTTTGGTATTATAACTCCCCTATCTTTGGCTGGAGTTCTGGCAATTATACTTTTTGAACATAAAGAATGGAACTTTAAAACTGTCTTTTGGTTTTCCTTTATTATTGCAGCATCTTTTCTTGTTGAGTTTGCTGGTGTTTATACCGGAGAGATTTTTGGCTCATACAGATACGCTACCGGACTTGGAATAAAACTGCTTGATGTTCCTTTAATTATTGGAGTAAACTGGCTGTTTTTACTTTACGCCACATATTCAATGGTAAACCGTAAGATAAAATCTAGTTTTCTCCGAATACCTGCTGCAGCAGCCTTAATGGTTGCATATGATATAGTTATTGAGTTCGCGGCTCCGGTAATGGACTTATGGCATTTTGATACTTCCTATCCCCCATTTCAAAACTTTCTTGCATGGTTTGTTTTATCAATCATTTTTATTTCAGGTTTTGAAATTTTAAAAATAAAAACCAACGGCAAAACCGCTAAGTCTTTTTATATTGTACAAATAGTTTTTCTTGGAATTATCGCAATCTTCGGTAATATCTTTTTAAAATGATAAAGGCCCGACATACAAAACCTGGAGTCTGGTTTTTCAATCTATATGCAGACTTTTTTCTGAAACGAGCATTCAGAGAAATCAATATTTTTGGTGAGAATAATATACCTGACTCTTCAATGTTGATAATTTCTAATCACTTCTCATGGTGGGATGGTTTTATACAGTTGTATTTAAATAACAGAGTCCTGCACAAGAAATTTCATGTAATGATGCTTGAGTATCAACTTAAGAAATTCATGATACTCAACAAAGCCGGAGCATTTTCAGTTAAAAAAAATTCCAGAGATATTATTCAAAGTCTTAAATATTCTGAAGAGATACTGAGCGACAAAAAAAATCTTCTGCTAATTTTTCCACAAGGAGAAATTCAAACCCTTTATACAGAATATTTTAAGTTCGAAAAAGGAATAGAAAAAATATTAAAAAAAGAAGAAACCTGTTTGATTTTTAATGTAAATCTTATAGACTACTTTTCATTTAAAAAGCCCGGTCTGAACATTTATTATAAAGTTTATCCGGTTAAAGAAAATATTGGTATTGAGACTATTGAAAAAGCATTCAATCAATTTGCAACTGAGTGCAAACAATTACAAAAAGAAGTATGATTTATCTGGGATGGGCCTTATCTTTTCTATTAGCTGTCAGATTATTAATCAGCTTTATAAACTGGATATCAAAACCTGATCTGGCAAAATTATGCAAAGAATTACATGAAAATTTTCCTCTGATTTCTATTTTAATACCGGCCAGAAATGAAGAGAAAAATATTGGAAATCTTCTTAAAGATCTTTCCGAACTAACATATCTAAATTATGAAGTGCTTGTATATGATGATATGTCTGACGATAAAACAGCAGAAATCGTTTCATTAGCTGCAATAAAAAACAATAAAATTAAACTAATAAAGGGCAACCATTTACCACCGGGATGGGTTGGTAAAAATTATGGTTGCTTCAATCTGGCAAATGAAGCCAATGGTGAATATTTGATTTTTATTGATGCCGACGTAAGAATAGCACCAAATCTTATTTCAAATGCAGTTTTTTACGCAGTAAAAAAGAAGCTTAGCCTACTTTCACTATTCCCTGTTCAAACTTTAATTACTAAAGGAGAAAAATTAACAGTTCCGATAATGAACTGGGTTTTATTAAGCCTTTTGCCTATGTTTATGATAAGATTTTGCAGCTGGTCAGCATTTTCAGCAGCAAATGGTCAGTTTATGCTTTTTTATGCAAAAAAATACAAGTACCACAATCCGCATTTTATTTTCAGAAATCACAGAGTTGAAGACCTGGCAATTTTTCACTTTTATAAAAAGAAGAGAGAAAGAGTTGATACTATACTTACAGACAGATCACTAACATGCAGGATGTACACAACATACGATGAAGCAATAAGCGGTTTCGCAAAAAATATATTTCACTTTTTTGGAGGAAGTAAAATGGTTACTGTTTTATTTGCGGTTTTGACGACATTAACTCCGCTATATCTTTTAGTTTTTAACGGAATCATTTTCTTTTTAGCCAGCCTTGTTAGTATTGTGCTTATAAGATTGTTTGTTTCGCTGGCGAGCAGTCAGAATATCATTGAAAATTTAAAATATATGCTATTTCAGCACTTTACATTTATCAAAATTATAATTACAGCATATCATAAACAAAAAAACAAAAGTTTGACATGGAAAGAAAGACATGTGTAATTGCGGTTTTATTACTCTTATCAATTTCCGCAATACAGGGCAATAACAACTATAAAATGGATATATACAATGCTTATGTCAACGGTGATATGAACAAATGGGCACAGATTGTAAAGTCAATTGAAAATACCGGAGCCGCAAAAAACACAGAACAAAACCTGGAACTCATTGAATATTACTATGGTTTAACAGCCTACCTTATTGGTACAAAAAAAGAAAAGCAAGCAAAAGTTATAATCGGTAAAGCCGATTTGATTTTAAACAAATTAATCAAAGCAAATCCGAAGAATGCAACAATAAATGCATTTAAAGGCTCATTTACTGCTTTTAAAATATCTCTTGATAAGTATAAAGTAGTTGTTCTTGGTACAGAAAGTATGAAATATCTTAATCAGGCGTACAAACTTAATCCTAATGATATTCAGGCAAATATTGATAAAGGAAATGCACTATTCCATGCACCCGGTTTTGCAGGTGGAGATAAAAATGAGGCATTAAAACTTTTTAATAATGCTATTTCCTTAATTGAAAAAACCAACAAGGATGACAATAATTGGTTGTATTTAAATGTGCTTGTTCAGACTGCTCAGGCATACTCTGATATTGAC
>CAZFUO010000009.1:0-2259 GCA_964522065.1 uncultured Bacteroidales bacterium
AAGAGTGATCGTACCAAGAGATATTGTACCAAATGTTGTGAATAAACCTGCTACTGTAGATATACGAAGCTTTGGTGTAAGAACTCCTGTTTGTACATTAGACGACCCAAGTTATGGAATAGTCGGTTTGTTCCACATTTTACCTCCTGCACTTGCATGGTTGTGGCGTTTAGTAAGTCCCAGAGGACACGCAAATCCAAGTATAGTAGGCGGTGGTGGAATGGACAGTGAAGGAGTTGGATCTTACTGGCCTTTTGCAACCGGAACAATGGTACAACATGCAAATATGTTATTAGATCAGATTATTCACACTCCAAGAATAAGATATACATTGGTTCCAAACCAACATATAGGAGCATGGAAGGTAGGATTTAAACCTCAGATGCTTATGCGAGAGTATCTTACACGAAGAGGAAATGCAAAGCTCAGGAGTGATCAGTATCAGCCTGCAAGGTGCCCCTTATTGGGTTATGAACTTAACTACCTGACAATTGAAGGAGCTAAAATACCTTCAAGATTTTTACAGGTTCATAAACAAACTGAAGTGGGACTTGAAGGTTACGATAAAGGTGCAGAGATTTTATACGATTTCTTCAGAAAAGAGTTACCAAAATATCTTACTCCTGAATTGATGCCAACTGGAAGAAAAATAATTGAAGCATGTCTGGCTGGTGCTAGCGTTGATGATTATCTCTCAATTATCCCTATGAATTATCAATATTCATTTTTTACAGTTGATGACGAAACCGCTGATAATGGCTGAGTTGTATGATTAATAAGAGCAAAACTGATTTTATTAGAGCATATGAAGTTTTGAAAAGGGCATATACTGTCAGTTACAATACGGATATTCTTGGAGAAGATTACGAACAAACAAGGTTGCGGCTACCTGATGATAAAGAGGGAAGAGTTGCCGCAACTCTTGTAAGAAAAAGATCAGAAACAAAAACGGGAAAAGCTGTATTGTATCTTCATGGATATGTCGATTATTTTTTTCAGACTGAGATGGCCGAACAATTCAATAAAAACAGTTTTGATTTTTATGCACTTGATTTTAAGAAATATGGTAGGTCTTATATGTCTCATCAAACTATGTATGATGTTGGCAAATTAGAGGAATATGATATCGAGATAGAAAAAGCTTTGAGTATTATAGAAAGGGAAGGTCATAACAGTATCCTTTTAGCTGGTCATTCAACAGGTGGGCTTATTGCTGTAAATTTTCTTTCTCATCACAAAAAACTTGCTGTAATAAAAGCCGCATGGCTTAACAGTCCTTTTTTTGAATTTAATAAAAACTTTTTTTTACGTAAGATTGCCGTGCCTGTGGTTTCTGAAATTGGAGAATTTTTGCCAGGTTTAACAATCGACTCTGGATTGCCCAAAGAGTATGTACAAAGTTTGCATAAATCATTTAAAGGTGAATGGGATTTTAATCTTGATTGGAAGCCTGTAGATCCTGTAAAATCTACTTTTTCTTTTATATCTGCAATACATGCCGCACAAAAGAAATTGCATTCTGGTATTTCAGTAAACGTTCCGGTTATGGTTATGCATTCGGACAAATCTGCAAAGCCAAAATGTTGGACTGAAGATTGTAAACGGATGGATATAATTTTGGATGTCAATCATATAAAGAAATATGCGAAAACCATAAAAGGTGATGTAACTGTACAGGCTATTACAAATGGAGTACACGACCTCGTACTGTCAGAAAAGACTGTACGAAATCGTGTATATAAAGTGCTGTTTGAATGGTTAAATGAAAGAATGTAGTTAATTGCTTAAAGCAAATTTCACTCCATTTGCAAAATAAACTCCGGGTTTAAGATTTAATACTTCAGGTTGAGATGCAGTTAAGTTTAGCTTTTTGACAAGCTTTCCGTTGAGGTCAAGTAAAGTGACTTTGGTATCAATATGAGATACAATTCTAACACTTCCATTCTTTTCTGCAAAAACTAAAAGATTATCACTTTCTAAAATATATTTTTCAACTGAAGTTATTCCAAACTTTGGTGCTAATTGTGGGTATTTACCGACTAATTCTTCTACGCTGTAATAGTCTATTTCATTTATAGTCGATGAAAAATCTGCAGCGGAACTTGTCAGACCAATAGCATTTATAAAATTATTACCATTCCTGCCCAGTTTAATTAATTGCTGGCTGTAATCCATGTTGGTTGACAAGGCGGCTTTTGAAGTTACATTCCACAATAAAAATACATCTGAATTATTGTCTGTAAATGTTATATCAGGTGC
>CAZFUO010000009.1:2359-27675 GCA_964522065.1 uncultured Bacteroidales bacterium
AGTAGTCTTAAATAAAAGACACCGCCTGCAAAATTACCAGGTCTTGCATCAAGTCTGACTCTGATTGTATCTTTACCTTGCAGCATTTGAGAAGGTATTTTATACTCTACATTCAGGAAAGAATTTATTTTCCACTTATTTGAAATATTAACAGCAGTAAGAGTGTCATTATCAATTAAAATGTCAAAAGTGCGGTTCCCTGTTTCGTTTCCGTAATATCTGACCATTAAAGAGACACTGTCAGTTTTTCCTTTGGTCAAAAGCCTGTATTCAAACCAACCACCATCTGAGGCTTGTCTGTAAGATTCGTTATTAAATATGCCTGTCTGAGAGTTGTCAGTTTTCATGAAATGATCAGATTCAGACTGTTGAGCTCCGGGACTGATAAAATCGATAGTTCTGTTATCAAGTTCCATCAATCTGGCCTCTTCAGCTTCAACTTCAGCTTTAATTGTCTGATATTGAGCAGATGTTAATTGCCACCAGTACATCATATATCTGGCATCATGTATTGTATAAAATGGCTGTAAAACGAGGTTTTCAAATCTTTGATTATTATAAAATCCATTAATTTTAAACAACAATGAGTCTTTGCTTAAAATTTCTACTGAATCTGCCAGAGTATTTCTATCGCCTATCAAAATAGGAGCAGAGGTCAGATTGTTTAAAGGTCCTGTTGCAACATGTTCCATTCTGCCTTCTCCGGCAAGCAATCCGCTTAGTTTATCATTTCCTGTTTTTGCACCCAGCAAAATTGGCCCGTAGGTTAAAGCTACATAACTGTTGTAACCCGGCATTACTTCAACACCGGTACTCATAGGCAGACTAACTGTTACCACATCATTGTCAGTCCATGTTCTTTTAATTTCCACATAAGTCTGAGCAGATGAGGCTGAAGAATAAATCTCATTATTTATCTTTATAACGAAACCGCTTTTATCAACCCATTTGGGATGTCTTAAAAACAGACTGAAGTCTCTGTTTGCTGATTTACCTATTCTGATTGAAAATTTACTACCCTGTTCGTAAGGGAATTTGGTTTGCTGAGTTATTTGTATGCCCCTTTTATCCCAGTTGAGACTGCTGGCTATAAACAGATTTACAAAAATTGAATCATTACCCTTGTGAGTGTAAATAAACTGTCCATACTTACCGTGGTTTTCCATACCTGATCCGACACAGCACCACATTGCCTGATTTACCTGTGAATAAACTCGGTAATGTTGAGGTCTTGCAGGAGTGAAATATACATATCCGCCATGTTCGGGATGCTGAGTTGAAAGAATGTGATTGAATAATGCTTTCTCATAATAATCAGCATATTCAGCATTTGGAGCAGTTGTAAACAAATCTTCAGTAAGTTTGAGCATGTTGTAAGTGTTACATGACTCAGGACCCTCTCTTTCTGTAGTGTACTTTGAGCTGTTGGCAACAGAAAGAAAATGTTCATTTACACTGTTTCCTCCCAATGCAAGCGATCTGTTTGTAACAACATTTTTCCAGAAATTAACAGAAGCAGTATGGTAGTCATTCAGGCTTTTATCAAGATTATAAATTCTTTCAAACCCTATTACCTTGGGTATTTGAGTATTTGCATGTTTACCATCAAGATATGTTGTGCTGTTTGACTTCATATTTGTGATTACAACCTGATGAGAAAATCTCTTTGCTGCATTCAGATATTTAGTATTTCCTGTCATTTGGTAGGCATCTGCGTAAACCTCATTCATGCCGCCATGTTCTGTATTTAATAAAGTTTGTAATTGAGAATCAGATAGTTTAGAGGTTATTCTTATGCCCCAGTCACAAAGTTTAATAAACATCGATCTGGCCTGAATATCTCCTGTATATAACCAGGCATCTCTTAAGCCTGAATAAGTTTTGTGAATATTATAAAACGGCACCCATGATGAATTGTAATATGAGAAGTTAAGATTGTAAATATTAGTCCAAACCAGCCGGCTGCCCGGTACACCTCCCAGATAGCCAAACATAAGGTCTGAACTATCTTTGACCGCATCTTGACAAAGTTTAAGTTTAGCAATCATGTAGTCATATCTGCTTTTAAGCTTTTCTTTTTTTACAATATCTTTTGTTGCAGCATAATGCATAGCCAATGCTGAAAGATAATGACCTCCAACATGACCGTCAAGTCCGCTGCCTATTTCTCCGCTCCAGTTTGTAAATGGTTTGCCTGTTTGAGTTATGCCGGCTTGCTTCTGGTAGGGCTGAAGTAGTCTGTCAACATCATATTCCATTAAAACAGAATCATTTAAATTCATCGCTTTTAAAAACGGACCATCATGTAATGTTATCTGACTAAGGTCAAATTCGTTAGGATATAACATGCTTTGAGAAAAAGCATTCATTGAAAAATGCATTGCAAATGCAATAATCGCAATCGTGTGTTTTTTAAGTCGCATGGTGTAAATTATTTTAGTCTTTGATAAATTTAATAGATGCTTCTGCATAATTATCTCTGTATCTTGCTATATAAAAACCTGGTTTCAGAAAATCAAGTCTTACATAAAGCTCATTCTCATTAACTGTTTTCAGTAGTAGCTTTTTTATAACTTTTCCGCTTATATCTGCGATTTCCAGATATGAATTATCATTAAATGATTTTACATTACTAATTCTTAGTTCATTAAATGTTCTCTCATACCTTATTGCCGGCCTGTAATTATTTTTTGTGTTATTAATAGCAGAAGCAGAGTTATATAGCACTACAGCTGTTGTTGATAGTGCAGGTAAGACTAAACTGAATGAGTTGTTTGCAACACTTACTGAGGCTGTTTTTAGCGCATTGTTATAGTGAGATTTAAATGTTTCTGTACCAGGTAATCCCGAGATCCTGTAAGTATTGTATGAGTTGTTGCCAACACTAATTTCGTTTATATTAACCACCGCTGTATGAGTATTGGTCAAATCTCTGTTTACCAGAATAACAGTCATTGAGTCAGCATTACCGTTTACTGTAGAATATGCCGAAACCGCGGTTTCGTAACTACTTGTGCTTTTAATGCTGAAATTTTTTGAATATCTGCTGAAAAGGTGCATGGTCTCCCACATGCCGGTATTCCATGACCAGGGTGTGAAAACGTCAACTCCATTTTTAGCAAATGTACCCAGAACTGATGCATAGAGTACAGAAGTTACATTTGGATTTGAGCCTTTTAAATCGCATTCTGTCATGCCAGTTTCGATGCCATGATCTTTCCCGAAATGCTTATCAAGCCAGTCATTGATTCTTTTGAAAATATATTCTTTTTTCTGGTTGATGTCCCATCCTCCGTTAATAGTAAACAAACCATTTGCACCAGGATAATCATAATTTATATCATAAAAAATTCTGTGCAGCTGTAAAACTTCAGCATCAGCGGTTTCTGAGGGATACCAGTGAATATCAACCATATCGAGCAGCTTTATACCTGAAGCTTTTTGCTCGTCGGCAACACGTTTAATAAAATACTCAAGCCAGCAATAATTTATTCCGTTTATTTTTAATGTTTCACCACCCCATTTATACCATTGCCACTCATTGGCAACCACAGGACCGCAAAGTTTTATATTCGGGTTTTTTGCTCTTGCTTTTTTAGCCACATCAAAGTATTTAGACATGAAATCGTTGGCACTCAATAAAGAAGGCATAATATCATCATGAGTGCCATTCCATATTTCAGGCTCGTTATCCATGCTCCAATAAAGATTGTTTTGCACCTTCAATCCAAGTCCACCAGGCGAAAACCAATGATTAAGAATTGCCGTGGTCGAGTCTGCATTCCAGTTTTTGAGGTAAAGATCAGGATTTCCATCTTTTGTAGCTTTACTGCCACCATTTTGGTTGACAACTCCTCCGCCGGCAAGATTCTGATTTACTCCACTCCACCATTTTGACTGATTATAGTTCCAGTCATTAAAATTATTGATCTTATTGTCAGCTACTTTGCCTATTAACTGAAAAGCCCACATAGTTTGCAAACCCGGCATTTGTTTTTCAATTGTCGAGGCTGCATAATCCCAATCGTGATCATAAACATTATTATACCAGTCAGGATGACTTGAAATTTTCTTTTTCCAGTTGTATTTGGTTGCATTGTTTCCATTATTTTCTCTGGCAAACCTCAATCCTGCATCTTTATATAATGCAATTTCACCTTCACTTGTCGGGCTGCCAGATACATTAGAAAAACAATTGTTTCTCCCGTAAATGTATGGCGAAACCGCGGTTTTCTCTTGCTGTGCATAGATTTCGACATTTACCTGAATTGAAAAGGCAGTTAATGTCGAAAATATAAAGGCCATAAATAATGCCTTCGGATATTTTGTGTTTATCATCTTCAGTGTATTTCCTGGTATTTTTAAGTACTTACAAATATAATAACAATTAAATTGACTTACTTTGCAATTGAAAAATCAGTGTGAAATTATGAATTTAATTATAGATCAGGGTAATACATATTGCAAACTAGCGGTTTTCGACGAAAATGATAATTCCATTGTTGAATTTTCAGAAAACAAACTGTCTGTTAAAGTATTAAATGCATTACTCGGGAAGTATGATATTAGTAATGGAATTATCTCGACTGTAAAAAAAACGGATAAAGAAGTTAATGACTTCCTCAATATTCACCTTGATTATTTCTGTGATCTGAATAAATCAACTTTGCTGCCTTTAAAAATTGAATATAAAAGTGAAACTCTGGGTGCTGACAGAATAGCAGCCGCAGTTGGAGCCTGGTCTCTCGAGCCTGGAAAGCCACTTTTAATAATAGATATGGGTACAGCAATCACATATGATTTTGTAGATAGTAATGGTATTTATAAAGGTGGAAATATATCTCCGGGGTTGAGACTCCGATTTAATGCACTCCATAATTATACAGACAGATTGCCCCTGGTTGATCCTGAAATTGAATTTGAATCGTTTGGTACAGATACGGTTTCGGCGATAAGAGCGGGAGTAATGCAGGGCATATTGTCTGAAACTGAAGATTACATAAGATCGTATAAAAAAAATTATCCTCTGCTTTTCACTTTTTTAACAGGCGGTGACCTTATTTATTTTGCAGAAAAACTAAAAAATGGCATCTTTGTGTCCAAAAATTTGGTACTAGTCGGTTTGAACAGAATTCTAAATTATAATGCTAACAAATAAATTACTGACAGCAGCAGCTATTCTGCTTTTTATTCCGGTTGTATTATTCTCTCAAAATACAAATACACCTTATAGCCGTAATGGTTTTGGTAGTCTTGATATTCCTGCCTTAGGCAAATCAAAGGCAATGGGTGGCATTAGTATTGGTGTAAGAGAAAATAATATGATCAATCTGGCAAATCCTGCATCATATTCTGCAGTTGATACAATGAATCTATTATTTGATTTTGGTGTGTCGGGTACTTATTACAGTTTTAAGGAAGATAATGTTAAAGCCGGAAATCCAAATGGAGGACTTGATTATGTGGCAATGAAAATTCCATTGAAGAGATATTGGGGTTTGGCTCTTGGTCTGGCTCCGTATTCAAAAGTAGGCTATTCATACAGTGAAATAGATTACCTGACAGGGGTCGGTACATATGCAAATACCTATGCAGGTTCAGGTGGCTTAAATACAATGTATATCGGAACCTCTGTATCATTATGGGACAAACTATCTCTGGGAGTAAACTACAAATATACATTTGGTACAATTACTCAGTCTAGTTCTCTGACATTTTATGATACTGATATAAATTCAAAATCGCCTACAGAATACTGGTATCTCAACAATTCATCTTTCGATTTAGGTTTGCAATTTGATCAGAAAATCGGTTCAAAGAACAGGCTTGTTCTGGGTGCCGTATATTCTGCCAAAACTAAAGTCAATAATGAAATTTACAAAATTGATGTTACAACAGATACAATAGAAACAACATCTGCTTCCGATTTTCAGTTTCCTTCCAGTCTGGGTGCCGGGTTGAGCTGGACTTATGATGACAGGTTGACATTTGGTATCGATTATCAGACTCAATCATGGAGTAAAGCTTTGTTTTATGGCGTTTCAGATACTTTAAGCAACAATAACAGGCTGTCTTTAGGAATGGAATACCTTCCTAAATTGATGGCAAACAAATATTTTGAGGCTGTAAAATACAGGTTTGGAATGTATTATAACGATTCGTATATGAAATTTCCTCAGGGAAATATTAAAAATATTGGTTTAACTATGGGTTTGGGTCTTCCTTTAAGAGGTCAGAGGTCGGCATTGAATATTGCATTCGAAGCAGGAAAGACTTTAACTCCAAATGCGTCGTTTATAAGTGAAAACTATTATAAATTATCTCTTGATATCAGTTTTAATGAAGTTTGGTTCTTTAAGAGAAAATTATAAAGTCCGATTTTCAGACATTAAAGGTTTTACAGTTGCAGTATTTGTAACTGTATTGCTTTTTTTACCCTTTTCATGTTCAAAAAAGAATGAGGAGTTTTATCCCAATTTTGAAGACAGAGCAAAGGTGCCGGGTATGTACACTGATTCATCAACTACTTTGATTTCTGACTCCGGAAGGATAAGATACAAAATATACACTGTAGAATGGATAGTTTACGATAAAGCTAAAGAACCATACTGGTTTTTTCCAAGGAAGCTGCATTTCGAACAATTTAATAAGAACTTTATTGTTGAATCTGTCTTTGACTGTGATACTGCAAGATATTTTGTCGGCAGAAGAGTCTGGGAATTTAAAAAGAATGTCAGAGTTGTAAACAGACAGGGGGAAATGTTTGAGACTCAGATTTTGTACTGGGATCAGAGACAGGAGAAGATTTATACTGACTCATTTATTACAATTGATCAGAAGAAAATGACATTAACAGGGTATGGCTTTAATTCAAATCAGACCTTTACAAAGTATAATATTATAAGACCATCAGGTCCTTTTGACATGGATTCAGAAACTCCCGATTCTATGCAGATGGATCCGACTTACAGACAAAACGCCACTACAAGTAGTCCAGCGGCTACAACTGTCGTTGGGTTTTAAAATAAAAATACTTACAAGGTTATTAAACAATTTTTTGTATATTCGCAGGCTGAAAAAATTAACTCTTTAACATAAATCTTTCTATGGCAACCTTACAGGCAATCAGAAACAGAGCAGTGCTGCTTACCATAATTATCGGTCTTGCTTTGTTTGCTTTTATTATCGGCGACTTTTTGAACTCCGGTTCAACATTATTCCGTCAGTCACAACAGAAAATCGCTGAGATTGGTGAAACATCACTAGACTACACAGAGTACGAAGAACGCATACTTGAAATGCAGGAAGTTTACAAAATTCAGACTGGTCAGTCTAATTTTGATGATGTAATTTCAGGTCAGATTCGTGAATCGGTTTTCGAAACTATAGTTCGTGAAAGACTTTTAGACGAGCAGGCAGAACTGCTTGGTGTAACAGTGAGTGGTAAGGAACTTTACGAAATGATAAACAGTAATAATCCTCATCCTCTTGTACAACAACTACCGGTTTTTCAAAATCCTCAGACAAGGATGTTTGACCGTTCAGTAATGCTTAACTTCCTTCAAACTATACAGCAGGACGATCTTTCTGCATATCCTGAAGATGCACAAGCACAAATTAAACAATTAAAATCATACTGGTTGTTCTGGGAAAACAATCTTAAATACACCAGACTTGAAGAAAAAATAAATACTCTTCTTGCAAAAGCGGTACAGGCAAACAGTCTGGATGCAGAAGCTTCTTACAATAACAGAAGCGTAAGTGTAGACTTTGCTTATGTTTTCAAACCATATACATCAATGCCTGATTCATTATTTCAGGTTAGTTCAAGAGATTTGAAAAACAAATATGCAGCTGAAAAAGAAAAATTCGCTCAACAGCCATATCGTAGTGCAAAATATGTATTGGTAAATGTAAAAGCCAGCGAACAGGATTTTAAAGATGTTGAAGAAAAAATAATGTCATTAAAAGATGGTTTTGTTGCAGCTGAAGATGCAGGTGCATTTGCAAATGCTAATTCTGAAGAATCATTTGCAGATTGCTATATTGCAAACAACGCATTTGATAATACAGTTAAAGCTTTTGTAAATACTAACGGAGCAGGTGCATTCCTTGAGCCAGTATTTAATGAAGGTGTTTACAGAATGGCAAAAATATTATCTCAGACAGTTTCTTCAGATTCTGTAAGAGCTCAGCAAATTGTACTTCCTAAAGGACAACAGAAAACAGCAGATAGTATAGTTAATGTATTAAAAGCTGGTGGAAATTTCGATCAGGTAGCTTCTAAACATTCTGTAAGCGGTAATACTACTACAGATATGGGTTGGTTCCGCGAAATTGACGCTGTAGAAATGGGTCCTGCATTTATTAGCTCAGCGTTTAATTCAGCTGTTGGAAGCATATTTTCTGTTGAAACTAAATATGGTATAAGTATCCTGAAAATTACAGAAAAAACTCAGCCTGTTCGCAAATCTAAAGTAGCTTTAGTTGCATTAAACGTAACTCCAAGCTCACAGACTTACAGTAATATGTTTAACGCATTAAATAAAATTGTAGCTGAAAATCCTGCTGCTGATGACTTCTTTGCTGCTGCTCAGGCTGCAGGTTATGAAGTTGAAACCGCACCTGTTGTAAGGGCTACAGATAACACAATCGCAGAAATACCTCAAATGCGTCAGGCTGTAAGATTTATATTTAACGGTCAGGTCGGAGAAATTTCAGAGATTTTAGAAAATACTTCTAATCAGTTTATGGTTGCTGGTATTACCGGCATAAGCGATGGTGAATACAAATCTGTTGAAGAAGTTAAAAACCTGCTAACTGCAGAGTTGATAAACGAACAAAAAGCTGCTAAAATAATTGAAGAGTTCAATGCTAAAAAAGCATCTTCACTAGATCAGATTGCAAATGCAATGCAGTTGAAAGTTGATTCAGCAAAATTTGTAAATTTCTCACTTGGCAGAATTACAGGTGTAGGTGCTGAACCTGTACTTATTGCATCTGTTACAGCTGCAGAACAAGGTAAAGTTTCACAACCGGTTAAGGGTGTAAACGGTGTTTATGTTTATAATGTTGTTTCTAAAGTTAAAACTCAGGAAGCTTTTGATATTCAGGCTGAAAAGATGTCTATCAATTCAAGTAATATGTACAGGGTGATGTATCAGTCATTTGAAGCTGTTAGAAAAGCTGCTAAGGTTGAAGACAACAGAATCAGGTTTTATTGATAAAAGTATTAAATAATATAATTTGAGGCTGTTTTTCTTAAAACAGCCTCATTTTTCTTAAAAACAAGTCATATGTATCAGCTATTAGGTAAGAACAGAATTCAATTAAGAGAATGGGTAGTCAGTTTAGGATTGCCTGCCTTTACTGCTGATCAGTTGACAGACTGGATATACAAGAAAAAGGTTCACAGTCTCGATGATATGACTAATCTTTCAAAAAAAACAAAGGCTGTCATCAAGGAAAATGCTGAATTATATTATTCTGCTCCTGTACATGTTTCAGAGTCTATTGATGGTACAAAAAAATATCTTTTCAAAACAAGCACCGGTAGTTTTGTAGAGTCTGTTTATATTCCTGATGACGAAAGAGCTACTTTGTGTATTTCATCACAGGTTGGTTGTAAAATGGGCTGTACATTTTGTATGACAGGCAGAATGGGGTTTGTTGCCAATCTGACTTCATATGAGATATTAAACCAGATATTAGCGGTTCCGGAATCTGAATTACTTACAAATATTGTTTATATGGGTATGGGTGAGCCTATGGATAATATTGATCAGGTTTTAATTTCTTTAGACAGACTAACGGCTGATGATGGTTTTGCATGGAGTCCAAAAAGAATAACAGTTTCTACAATAGGGCATATACCATCTCTGAAGAGATTTTTGGTTGAAAGTAAATGTCATTTGGCTGTAAGTTTACATACTGCGATAGCCGATCAGCGTCTTGAATGGATGCCTGCTCAAAAAGCATGGCCGGCTGAGGAAATTATAAAACTTCTGAAAACAGTTGACTTCTCTGGACAGAGAAGGTTGTCTTTTGAATATATAGTTTTTAAAGGTCTCAACGACACTAAGGTGCATGCAGACAAATTGTTGCAGTTACTCAGGGGTCTGGAATGCAGGGTGAATCTAATCAGATTTCATGCAATTCCAAATACTTCATTTGTTACTACAGACGAGAAAAGACTTATTGAACTATCTGATTATCTTAACAGAAAAGGACTTAAAACAACAATAAGAAAATCAAGAGGCGAAGATATTAAAGCTGCTTGCGGCCTGCTTTCTACAACTGTTTCAAAATCATAAATTTTTCCCTTTTTTGGCAGTTTGAAACCTTTTTTTGTGTATCTTGGCGGAAATTTTGTCAGGTCAGAATGGTTTAAACACACATATGGAAGAAAAATATATTAGAGTTGGAATAACTCATGGTGATATTAACGGAATCGGTTACGAAGTAATATTAAAAACACTGGAGGATACAAGAGTTTACGAAGATCAGGCTGTTGTTATTTACGGTTCTCCAAAAGTTGCATCTTATCATAAAAAAGTACTCGAGTTAAATTCAGTAAATCTGACTACTATAAGTTCTGCACGTGAAGCTGCTTTAGGTAAGGTTGGTATAATTAATTGTACAGACGATGAAATCAAAGTCGAGTTAACTCACTCAACTCAGGCTGCTGGCAAGTCATCATTTCAGGCTCTTGAACGTGCTATGGCCGATTTAAAAGAAGGACTGATAGATGTATTGATAACTGCTCCGATTAATAAGAAAAATATTCAATCAGCAAATTTTGATTTTCCCGGGCATACTGAATATCTTGAATCTCAATTTGGAGATGGTAAACAGGCTTTGATGATACTTGCGGCTCCTTTACTTAGAGTTGCTGTAGCTACCGGCCATATTCCAATTTCAAAAGTTGCAGAATCTATTGATGTGCATGGCCTTTTACAGAAGATTAAAATATTCAACCGTTCTCTTATAGTCGATTTTGGTATCGAGAAACCGCGAATAGCTGTGCTTGGTTTAAATCCTCATGCAGGAGATGATGGAGTAATTGGTAACGAAGATAAAGACATAATAGCTGAAGCGGTTAAAAAAGCTCAGGATCAAAAGATTTGTTGCTTTGGTCCTTTATCGGCAGACGGCCTTTTTGGTTCGTCAGAATACAGAAAATATGATGGTATTCTTGCCATGTATCATGATCAGGGCTTGATACCTTTTAAAACATTAAGTATGGAAAGCGGAGTCAATTTCACAGCAGGCTTATCGATAGTAAGAACTTCACCTGCACATGGCACAGCTTATTCTCTGGCCGGACAGAATATTGCATCACATACCTCGTTCAGGGAAGCATATTACATGGCTTGCGATATATACAAAAACAGAGTATTATATTCTGAAATAAGCAGAAATCCATTGCGCAAACAGAATATAGTACAAAGTGGTGATTTGTCTGATTTACCGGTTCAGGAGGAAGAGCTATAATATGGATATACAGTCGGTCAAACAAAGGTTTTCTATTATTGGTAATGCTCCTGACTTAAACAGGGCAATCGATATAGCTGTACAGGTAGCCCCAACAGATTTGTCTGTACTTATTACAGGTGAAAGTGGTGTAGGAAAGGAAAGTTTTCCGCAAATTATTCATCAGTTCAGCCATCGTAAGCACGGACCTTATATTGCTGTTAACTGTGGTGCTATACCTGAAGGTACTATAGATTCTGAGTTATTCGGACATGAGAAAGGTTCTTTCACAGGTGCACTTGCAGACAGAAAAGGTTATTTTGAAGTAGCTGACGGGGGTACTATTTTTTTAGATGAGGTAGGAGAACTTCCTACTTCAACTCAGGCCAGATTGTTAAGAGTACTTGAATCGGGAGAGTTTATCAGAGTTGGTTCATCAAAAATAATGAAGACCAATGTCAGGATAGTTGCGGCAACTAATATAAATATTGTTGAGGCTATTAATTCCAACAGATTTAGAGAAGATTTATACTACAGGTTAAATACTGTTCCGATAACTGTCCCTCCTCTCAGAGACAGACCTGAAGATATATTGAGGTTATTCAGGAAGTTTGCTGCTGATTTTGCTGAGAAGTACAGAATGCCTGTAATTCAGCTAACTGAAGATGCTAAACTGATTTTAACTTCATACAGATGGCCAGGAAATATCAGACAGCTTAAAAATATAACAGAACAGATATCAATTATCGAACAACAAAGGGAAATATCAGCAGCTGTTTTGCAAACATATTTGCCTGATTATAATTTTGAGAAATATCCTATGTTGTATTCTGGTCAGGCAACTGATCAAAAAACATTTAACTCTGAACGGGAAATACTCTATCAGATACTTTTCGATATGAAAAAAGATATGAACGAGTTGAAATCTCTTGTTAATGATATTATGAAGCAATCGGGCAGTGAGGCTCCGATATTTCATGAGCCTGATTTCAGTAGTTTGAAAGATATAAGAACTGTAAGCAGTACTCCTAATATACAGGATACTGAAGAATATATTGAGGAATCGCTTTCTCTCGAAGATATGGAGAGAGAAGCCATTAAAAAGGCTCTTGACAGAAATGGTGGTAAGCGTAAAAATGCGGCTTCCGAGTTGAATATTTCTGAGAGAACACTTTATAGAAAAATAAAGGAATACAATCTGGAGTAAATGAAAAGTAAAATTATACTATTGTTTTTTTCTGTTGTTTTGTTGGCAACAGGCTGTTCTATTTCTTATAAGCTTAACGGGGCTTCTATTGACTATTCGAGAATAAAAACTATTTCTATTCAGGATTTCCCCAATCAGGCCAGTTTGGTTTATCCTCCTTTTTCTCAGAAGTTTACTGAGACTCTAAAGGATTTTTACTCAAGGCAAACCAAGTTAAAAGTTTTAACCAGAGATGGTGATTTGCATTTGGAAGGTGAAATTGTAGGCTATGATTTAACTCCTATGGCAACCGGTGATGATGGTTATGCTTCTGAAACCAAACTAACTGTGACTATAAATGTAAGGTTTGTAAATAATGTAAATCCTGAAGAAAACTTCGAAGAGAGATTTGTTTCTTTCAGAACTTTTGATGCTACAAAGATGCTTGATGATGTTCAAAATGCTTTAATTGATGAAATTTCCAAGGAAATTGCAGATGTGATTTTCAATAAAACTGTTGCTAACTGGTAATATGGATATTGAGTTGTTACTTAAATATGTTGACGATACTAAGCTGATGAACAGAGAAAGCTTATTGCAACTAAAGCAGATTTTAGATGAATATCCTTGCTTTACGTTTGCGAGAATGCTTTATTTAAAAAATCTTGAATTACAAAATGATATGAGGTTTGGGGTTGAATTAAGCAAGACCTCACTTTCAGTTCCTGACAGAAAGCGGCTTTTTTATTATATGGAAGACAAGAAACCGCTTAAACCTGAGACTGTTAGTAATAATGAAAACAGAGGTTTCTCTATTATAGATAGTTTTTTAAGAAATACCATACCTGAAGTTGAAAATGATAGAAGGGAGGTCGTTATTAATGCTGAGAACAAAAATGATGCTTTTTCTTTGGATTATGTTGACTACTTGTCTTATTATCCAAATAAGAATATTGCGGAAAGTGAAATTCCAATGAAAGGGCAGGAGTTGATCGATGCTTTTCTTGAAAATCCTCAGACCGATGTTAATGCGAATGTAGCTGAAGAAATTAACGAGGAAAACTTTATGACTGAGCTTCCTGAGTCGTCATTTACAGAAACTTTGGCCAGGATATATTTAAAACAAAAAAGATATGATAAAGCACTGGAAATTATACGGTCATTAAGTTTGAAATATCCGGAAAAAAATGTTTACTTTGCAGACCAAATCAGGTTTCTGGAAAAATTGATTATAAATACAAAAAAAATATAAGAATATGTATATCTTTCTTACCATTTTGATTTTGCTTGCTTCTGTTTTGTTGATATTTATTGTATTGGTTCAAAACTCAAAAGGTGGTGGTCTTGCATCCGGTTTTTCTGCTTCAAATCAGGTAATGGGTGTTCGCAAAACTACTGATTTTCTGGAAAAAGCAACCTGGGCACTTGCAATTTTAGTTGCCGTTATGAGTGTTGGTACTGTAGCATTCGTATCAGACAAAAATGCTGAGTCTGCAAAGCAGTCAATTATTAAAGAAGAGGTTCAAAATTCTGTAGCTGTAGATCCTAATGTGACAGCACCTGATTTTGGCAATCAACCTGAAGCTCAGGAAGCACCTGCGCAAGAAGCAGCACCTGCTCAACAGCCTGCTGAAGCTCCTGCTAATTAATTTTTTAGCTGACTTACTGCCTCAGGGCAGTTTTAACATATAAGGTTATCTGAACAGGATGACCTTTTTTTATTATTTTTGTGTACACAAATTCAGCAATGCGCATAGTTTATTTTTTAATATCGGCTGTATTATTTTTTTCTTGTGGTAATAAGCAGGATAAATCTGACTATTCTACTAATGGTAATAATGGGGAAAGCGTTGAATTGTTTTATGCCAGAGGCTTTAAGATAGATTTATTTGATGGATATAAAAGTATCATTGTTTATAATCCCTGGAAAAAAGGTGCGGTTTTAGATAGATACTATTTGACTGAAGATGAAGATTTAAAACTCCCTGATGATGGAAAAAGAATAATAGTACCTGTTAATTCTGTGGTTTCTGCATCGAGTACTCATTATTCATTTCTTGAATATCTTGGTGAGATAGAGTCACTTAGTGGTATATGTGATGTTAAAAGAACATACAATTCAAAGATTATCAACCTTACAAAAAGTGGCAAAATAGAAGATCTGGGTGATCCTTTCAAGATTAATATCGAAAAATGTCTGATGTTAAAGCCAGATATTGTTATGTTTTCTGCTTACAATCAATTTGATGAAAATGTTTCTAGATTGAATGCTGCCGGTATTAAGGTAATATATAATAATGAGTGGATGGAAGAAAGTTTGCTTGGTAGAGCTGAGTGGATAAAGTTCATTGCATGTTTCTTTGCCAGGGAAAGTCAGGCTGACAGTATTTTTAATCTGGTAAAACTTAACTATATTAATATAAGCCAGCAAGTTAAGGGTGTCCAATCTGCAAAGCCTTCAGTTATTTCTGGTGATAACTTTAGAGGAACATGGTATCAACCAGGTGGTAGAAGTTATACTGCCGGACTTTTTAATGATGCAGGTGCTGAGTATAAATACAAGAACGATACTACTTCTGGTAGTATCCCTTTTTCTTTTGAACAGGTATTTCATGATTTGAAAGATGCTGATATTTGGGTAGGGGCTACAAACGGAAAAACACTTGAAGAGCTTAAGGCCTCAGATGAGAGATATTCATTATTTAAGCCATTCAGAGAAAAACAGGTCTATTCTTATAATGCAAGAACAACAAAAGATGGCGGAAATGATTTTTGGGAATCTGCTGTGGTAAGACCTGATATTTTATTACAGGATTTTATTAAAATATTTCATCCTGATCTTTTGCCTGATCATAAGTTTGTTTATATTAAAAAACTGGATTAAATAATCTTCAAATGAGAAATACTCTGCTTTTTTTAATACTGAGCTTGCTTATTATATTGCTTTTTATTGCTGATTTGATGCTGGGAAGTGTAAGTATTTCTGCAGGAGATTTTTTTGATGTTTTGTTTTCTGATCATACAAATAGTTCTTATGGTGAGATTATTTTAAATTACAGACTTCCAAAAGCTGTGACCGCCATTCTTGCAGGTACGGCATTATCTGTTTCAGGACTTCTCATGCAGACATTGTTTAGAAATCCTCTGGCTGGCCCGGATGTCCTGGGTGTAAATGCAGGAGCTGGTCTTGGAGTTGCACTTGTGACAATGCTATTTTCCGGTGCAGGAACAGCTATTCTTGGTATTGGCTCATGGGGTATAGTGGTTTCAGCAATTTTAGGTGCAGCCGGAGTTTTGCTATTAGTATTGCTGACATCTGTAAAAGTTCCAGATCTTGTATCATTACTCATAGTTGGTATGATGTTTGGTTATATAGGGGGATCCTTGGTAAGTATTCTGCAAAGTTTTAGTAGTCCTGATACTCTTAAAATCTTTATTGTCTGGACATTTGGAAGTTTAAGTGCAGTATCATGGTCTATGATGCCTGCCCTATTTTTGGTTATACTATTCGGGCTGATTATTTCTTTAAGTCTGATAAAACCTCTTAATGCTTTGCTATTAGGTGAGCATTATGCAACCGGACTAGGTGTTTCTGTTGCAAGAACCAGATTTTTAATAATACTTGCAACTGCTTTTTTAGCCGGAGGGGTTACTGCGTTTGCTGGTCCTGTTACTTTTATAGGTGTAACTGTTCCGCATATAGCAAGAGGGCTTTTCAGGAGCTGGGATCACAAAGTTGTTATACCAGCAAGCATATTAAGCGGTTCGTGTCTTATGCTTGTATGTGATATTGTTTCTCAATTGCCGGGTTCAGGAGGAACCACTTTACCAATAAATTCTGTTACTGCACTTTTTGGAGCTCCTATGATTATCTGGATAATTCTGAGAAACAGCAGACAAGGATAAAATCTTCTTCGATTTTGTATTCTAAATCATATCGTAGTTGCTCTCTTTTGAATAATCCTGAGAACATGCCACTTGCTCCTGAGTACTTGAATTTGTCAATTATCAGATCTTTTTTAAAATCTATTCCTTCAGAGTCTGTAGCTTTGAAAATAGCTTCTTTTGAACACCAATGCAGGAGCAAATCTCTTACCTGATTTTCAGAATTATTAATTTTCTTATTTTCAGAATCAGAAATAAATTTGTTTCTGATTTTTAAAACTCTTTCTGTTCTGGCCTCGATGTCAATACCTGAATTTATATTTTCGGCCAGTAAAACCGCTACATATCCTTTAGTATGAGAAATGCTGATGTTTTTCTGACTATTTTCCAGATAAGGCCTTCCTGATAATTTATAGAAAATGTTTTCCGGATTTTCACCTAATATTTTTGTCAGGGCTCTTACTGCAAGAAACTCTGCTTTTCTTACATTATTAGATATTTTTTCCGGTGGTTTGCAGCCAGAAATAGATTCAAGTTCCGAAAGATTTTCTGTAATCTTCCAAATACCATAAGTATAACTGCTGCAATTTTTCTGAAAGTATAAGCCCATTAATATTTATCTCTTTTAAAAATGACAACAGGAGGCAGAATTTAAACTCAACCTCCTGAAATATCAGTTTGATTTATTTTTAGAATGGCAGGTCGTCTGCTGAACCTGATTCTTTAGGATCAGGCATAACAGTAGGCTTTACTATATCCCCATTTTGCTGATTATTATCACTGCGTTTTGCGCCCAGTAACTGGATATTTTCTGCAATTATTTCTGTTGTATATCTGGTAACACCATCTCTTTCCCAGCTTCTTGTTGAGATTTTTCCTTCAATATATAACTGACTACCTTTACGAATATATTTTTCGGCTAGTTCTGCCAGTCCTCTCCATGCCACAATGTTATGCCATTCGGTTCTGTCAGGCACTTGTGTTCCATTAGATAATGTGTATCCTCGTTCTGTTGTAGCCAATGTAAATGTGGCAACAGAATTTCTCTTGTCATTGTCTTTCTCAAAATAACGTACTTCCGGGTCTTTGCCCACGTTTCCTACCAGTATTGCTTTGTTTATTGACATTTTTCTTTGGTAATTAATAGGTTAACTAACTTTATTTTCTGTTGAAGCTCGTCCGGATCAACCAAATCAACAGTTATTTGCATCAAAAATAGGTATAAAAATATATCAATCAAAATAATCTTTGAATAATGAGCAATAATAAGCAATTATTAACAATAGATAAATAATGTATTATATGTACTCATTGGCCATACTTTATGCCTGCTTGCGGTTTCATAAAAAATCTGATATAATTTTGAGAATGAAATCAAAATAGATATTTTTGAATAAAAAAAATCAGGAAAGTTTTTTTTTAAGGCTGGAAACCTATATATTTGCAAACCAAAAAATTAGAAAACAAATTTTGTAGAAAAATATTTAAAATCATATTGTAAAAACCATTTAATTTCTTATCAAGATGACTAAAGCTGACATTGTAAACGAAATCTCCAAAAGAACAGGAGTAGATAAAGTAACTGTGTTATCGAGTGTTGAAGCATTCATGGACGTAGTGAAAGAATCATTGGTTAAAGAAGAAAATGTATATTTAAGAGGATTCGGAAGCTTTATCGTTAAGAAAAGAGCTAAAAAGACTGCTCGTAACATTTCTAAGAATACCACAATCATTATTCCTGAGCACAATATTCCTTCATTTAAGCCTGCAAAGACTTTTGTTAACGAGGTAAAAAAATAATATTCAAGTAAAAAAAATTAAAGATGCCAAGCGGAAAAAAAAGAAAAGCCCACAAGATGGCTACCCACAAGCGTAAGAAACGTCTGAAAAAGAACAGACATAAAAAGAAAAAATAATTCTTAACGCTATAAATTGAACTCAAAGAACAAAGGAACAAACTCAAGGTACATTAAAGTTGCAGGAGTTTGTTCTTTGTTTATAACCCGGTTTTTGAGAGAATACAATTACTAAGATCTGTAATCCCCTTACAGGTAATAATTGTGTGATTTCAATAACTTTAATTGTGTAAATTATCGAAAACAAGACGAATGTGACAACTGAAATTGTTATAGATGTTCAACCGAAAGAGGTTTCTATCGCCATATTGGAAGATAAGAATCTTGTAGAATTCCAAAAGGAATCAAACAATATCTCTTTTTCAGTCGGAGACATCTATATGGGGCGTGTACATAAAATCATGCCCGGACTAAACGCCGCTTTCGTTGATGTTGGTTACGAAAAAGATGCATTTCTTCACTATCTGGATCTTGGAACACAGTTTAATTCACTGAATACATATACAAAAACTGTTGTTTCAAACAAAAACAAACAAAACCTGCTCAGCAAGTTTCACTTGTTGCCTGAAATACCTAAAGAGGGTACTATCGCCGATATACTTAAACCGGGACAGGACATCCTTGTACAAATAGCGAAAGAGCCTATTTCAACAAAGGGTCCCAGACTGACCTCTGAAGTTTCAATAGCAGGAAGATATTTAGTTCTTATACCATTTTCAGATAAAATCTCTGTTTCTACAAAAATAAAATCTGCAGAAGAGAGATTGAGATTAAAGCAATTGTTACAAAGTATAACTCCCAGAAATTTTGGGGTTATAGTAAGAACTGTTGCTGAAGGAAAAAGAGTAGCAGAGCTGGATACCGAATTAAAAGTATTACTCAAGAGATGGGATGAGGTGATGGCAAGATTGACAAAATCAAAATCACCCTCTCTTATATTTGAAGAAACCAGCAGGACTGTAGTTATACTGCGTGATATCCTGAATTCTTCATTTGAGCATATACATGTTAACTCACCACAAGCATACGAGGAGATAAGAGACTATGTTCAGCTTATTATGCCCGAAAAAGTTGGCATAGTAAAGCATTATAAAGACAATCTGCCTATCTTCGATACTTTTGGTGTTACAAGACAAATAAAGTCTGCCTTTGGCAAGACTGTATCTTTCAAAAGCGGAGCTTATCTTATTATAGAGCATACCGAAGCATTACATGTTATAGATGTAAATAGCGGTAACAGATCTAAATCAGAAAAAGGTCAGGAAGAGAATGCTTTGGAAGTAAATTTGTCTGCAGCTGATGAAGTTGCAAGACAATTAAGACTAAGGGATATGGGTGGTATTATTGTCATTGACTTTATAGACTTACAGGAAGGTGAAAACCGCCAGAAGGTTTATGAAAGACTTCGTGAGAAGATGCAAAATGACAGAGCAAAACACAACATTTTACCCCTGTCAAAGTTTGGTCTGATGCAAATAACCAGACAGAGAGTCAGACCTCAGACTTATATTGTTACCAGCGAAACCTGTCCTACATGTTTCGGAAAAGGTGAGATACAGCCTTCTTTGCTGTTTACCGATAAACTGGAAAACAAAATTGACTATCTGAGACACAAACTTAAAGTGAAGAATTTTACCTTAAAGGTACATCCTTATGTTGACGCTTACATCAAGAAAGGAGGGCTATTGTCCTTATTAAACAAATGGCGTATTAAATACGGATTGGGACTTAAAGTAATACCTGTACAAGATCTTACTTATCTTGAATATCATTTTTACGACCCAAAGGGAGAAGAAATTGATATGAAAGAGGAGATGGAAATAAAGTAAGGTATTTATAATACTATAAAAAACCGGAAATATTCGAGGGGAGATATTTCCGGTTTTTTGTTTTTTATGCGAATAGTTTTTCTATTTCGTCTTTGTACATTTTTTCGATAACTTTTCTCTTAACCTTAAGTGTGGGAGTCAGAACTCCGTTATTTACAGACCACTCATCGGTAATCAATTCAAAGCTTTTTATTTGTTCGTGATGTGCAAACAATGGATTGTATTTTTTCAGTTCTCTCTGATAAATGCTCTGAACCTGTGGATCTTTTACAAGTGATTTATCATCAGTTACTTCAATATTATGTCTCTTGCAGAAATCCTTAAGATAGACCATGTCAGGATTTATAAGGGCTGCTGCAAATTTCTGGTTTTCACCTAATACAACCATGTTTTCAATAAATGGAGATTTACAGAATTGCTCTTCTATAAGGAAAGGATTTATATACTTCCCAAATGAAGTTTTAAATATATTCTTCAATCTGCCTGTTATTATTAAAAGACCACTTTCAGTAAATCTTCCTGTATCACCTGTATGAAACCAGCCGTCTTTGTCAATAACCTCGGCAGTAAGTTCAGGCGATTTGTAATAACCCATCATTACATTAGGACCCTTACATATAATTTCATTATTGGCTGCTATCTTTATCTCAACTCCGGGTAGTGGAGGGCCTACAGTTCCGGCAACACGATTACCTTTGCCTCTTGCACTTACAGCTATAACAGGTGAGGTTTCGCTAAGACCATAACCTTCAAAAACCGGCATTCCTATAGCGTTAAAAAATGCTGCCTGATGTTTTTGAATAGCTGCTCCTCCCGAAACCACGATGTCAAAATTACCACCGATTGCTTCACGCCACTTGCTGTAAATAAGTTTGTCAGCAAGTTTATGTTTCAAATTATACCAGGAAGAGTTTTCACCGGTTTTATATTGCTTTGCAAGATTAAACGCCCAGTAGTAAATTGTCTTTTTAAAGCCTTTTTGTTTTTTACCGGCAAGAAATAATTTATCGTACATTTTTTCGAGTACCCTGGGAACACAGGTCATCATAGTTGGATGAACTTCCTTAATGTTTTCTGCTATTGTTCCAAGGTTTTCAGCATACCATATTGAAAAGCCAAGATAGTGATACAGATAGACAATAATTCTCTCATATGCATGGCATAGTGGCAAAAAGCTTAAGCCAATCTTGCTCCATTCCTGTGGAGTGGCTTTTAAAGCCTCCAGCTGACTGATTATATTGTTATGACTCAACATTACACCTTTTGGTAGACCTGTGGTTCCTGAGGTGTAAATCATTGTTGCAAGATCGCCTGTTTTTATTGCATCCTTACGATTTTTGAGTTCTTCGGGTGCAGGGTTTTCCTCGCCTAGTTTGTAGAAATCGTCGAGCTTTAAAGTATTTTCAACTTCGTCAATACAAATAATCTGTTTAAAATGATCAACCTTTGAAACTATAGGTAGCAACCTTTTTACCAGTTCTTTTGTATCAACAAACAGATACTCAATATTTGCATGGTTTAGAATGTGAATATAATCAGCATCACTTATGGTAGGATAAATAGGCACACTTATAGCACCTGTCTGCATTATACCCATATCGAAGAAATTCCACTCAGGCCTGTTGGCACTAACTATACCAATATTATCACCGGGTTTTATACCTTTAGCAATAAATGCATAACTGATTTTGTTTACATTCTCAATGTAATCTCTGATGTTGTACTTCACCCATTGGTGATTTACCTTTCCAGCCAGAGTTACTTCTCTTTCCGGATATTTTTCAAGATAATTCTCCAGAAGGTCGAATATGCGTGTGACTTTCATGTTCTGAACTTTTTGGTTGATATTCAAGTTAGTGTCAGATGCAAAAATAAAGTTTTTTAATTAAAAAACAACCTCAGAAGGGGAGGTCGTCTTTTTCATCTGTTGCTGAAAATTCTGGTGCGGGTGTACCAAATTCAGTTTTACCTGCAGGCTTAAATGAGTCTGAAGAACTTCCTTCACCACCTTTGTCAACTTTCCATGCTCTCACATCAGTATAGTATTTACCATTATACTCGCGACTTTCTACATCAAAATGAACAGTTACCGGTTCGTTTTCATTTATTGAAAACTGATCAATTTTATCTCCCCACAAATTGAAACATAGTAATTTAGGAAACTGATCTCCGTATTCCATTACATAGTCCTGTTTTTTCCACACACCGTTTTTACCTTGTCCTGATTGCAATGGTAGTATTTTGATGATTTTACCTGATAATTCCATTATTCTTATTTATTAATATTAGTTGTGTCTGCTTTTATCAACGATTCGTTCATAGCCTTTACAAATTCAGACATCTGTTCAGGATTTCTGAGTTTAATTCTTTGACCGGGCTTGATTGTATCAGTTGGTTTCATTTCATTTAATTTATAAAGAGCTTTTAGCTGTAAAGCATATTTTTGTGATATACTAAACATAGTATCTCCGGTTTTCACAATATGAGTTGGATTTTCACCTTCCCACCATGTTGTCTTTCTATCAAGATAAACAATTTCTCCCGGAGTCAGTACGTGATTCTGATCGAAGTCGTTATTTTTTATAATACTCCTTTTAGAAACCCCGAACTCTTCAGCAATAGATGCATAACTATCTCCAAAAGCAGAAATTATGCAAGGAGTGGTTCCGATATATTGAATAACATGAGTAGAAAGAGCGTTAATAGTAGTGCCACTGTATGCATCCATACCGTGATAATCTCTAGCTTTTTTGATAAGATCTTCTGTCATAAGAGTATTAGCACTTGTCGTATCAATTCTTTCTTTAGCATCTTTTAGCTTATACGTCTTTTTGGTTCTGACCTTTTTAGTTTTTGCAGGTTTTTCTTCTTCAACTTTGACTCTCTTGTAAGAACCCTTTCTGGTTATCTCGTCAAGCTGGTATGTCTCAATTATTCTTATAAGTTTTTCTGCATAAGCCCTGTCTGTGGCATAACCGGCTTTTTGAAGTCCTGTTGCCCAACCTTTGTAATCATTTATATCAAGATGAAATAAAAACCTATATCTGGCACCTGAAGTCAAAAACAGAGAGTGATCTTCGTAAGATTCGTCAACTCTTTTATACTTTCTGAAGCATGAGTTTACACCATCATCAAAATAAGTTACGGTTTCGCCTTTCCAGTTATTATGGCATTTTATTCCAAAATGGTTATTTGAAGTTACAGCCATCTCACTTTTACCTGCGCCTGACTCTAAAAGTCCCTGTGCAAGAGTAATACTAGCCGGAATGCCATGCTTTTTTTGCTGATCGAGAGCTATACCTGCATACTTGTCAATGTACTCCTCGTATGGTTTAAGCTTATTTTGAGCTAATATCTGACCTGTGAAAAAAACCGTGAAACAGATAAGTAATAACCTGAACTTCATAGATAAGTAATTTATTTGTCTTACATTTGTGTAAAACGTAACAGACATGGTTGAAAAACTAATAAGCGCAAAGATACTATTTTGCTCGTTTGATGAACTTCCTGAAGACGAAAAAAAACTCATAAATAAAGCTAAACTTGCAACCGAAAGTGCATATGCTCCATATTCGGGCTTTAATGTAGGTGCATCACTGCTGCTTGAAAACGGAGAAATGATAGATGGCAGCAATCAGGAAAATGCAGCTTACCCATCAGGACTGTGTGCAGAGCGGGTTGCAATGTTTTATGCAAATTCAAAATACCCCGAATCGGGTATAGTAAAGCTTGCCGTAGCCGCCAGAAACGCAAATGGTTATATAGATATACCAGTTGCCCCGTGCGGTGCATGCAGGCAATCATTACTAGAATCTGAAAACCGGTTTAAAAATCCTGTAAAAGTTTTACTTTACGGTTCGGAAGGTATATATATAATTAGCTCTGTCAAAGATTTATTACCATTTAGTTTTGGTAAGGACTTTCTGACAAGATAATTTCAGCCTTTTAACCCTGAATACATCGAACAAACTCCAAAAGTGAAAGTTTTGCATTTGGTATCAGTAAAACCGCAGTCATTCAGTATTTTTACCATATCACTACCCTGAGGTACAAGCTGAATTGATTGTGGCAAATACTCGTATGCCTTGTAGTCTTTTGTAAATAGCTTCCCAGCAAGAGGCATAAAAACACCAGAATAAAACTTAAATATTAAATTAGCCGGAAACCACGAAGGTCTTGAAAGCTCCAAAATAATCAGATTGCCTCCGGGCTTGATAACTCTGTACATTTCAGAAATGCCCTGAGCAATATTCTCAAAATTTCTAACACCAAATGCAGCAAGCACAACATCAAAAGAATCATTCCCGAAACTCAATGACATACAATCCTGTTTCTCAAAAACAAAACTTTCGTTAATACCCAAAGCCTTTGTTTTTTCAACAGCAACCTTCATCATTTCTTCAGACAAATCAATACCGGTAATTTTCTCAGGTTTAAGTATTCTGTAAGCATCTATTGCAAAATCACCTGTACCTGTGGCAACGTCAAGTAAAGTACTATGATTTTTGTTTAATAAAGTCTTTAAAGCATTTTTACGCCACCTAACATCTTGTCTGAAAGACATAAGCCTGTTCATAAAGTCGTAAGATGGAGCAATTTTATTGAACATAGTTTCAACCTGCTCATGCTTTTGATTACCATCATCATAGGGGAGTAAATTCTCCGGTGTTTTTTGAATCATATTATAAAAAATCAGAATATTTTTAAAAAGCCAGCCATGGCTACCCCCAGATATGTACCAATAGCGTATCCAACCAGGCCAATAACAATACCACTTATCAAAACCTTTTTATTTCCCATTGCACCTACCACAGGTGGAACAAAAGGAGGGGAGTATAAAAGTCCTACATGCGAAACGGTAAATAAATCACCATCAACCTTAAACAGCCTTGACAGTAATAAATGCAGTATTGTTGATACCAAAATAATAAATGCAATAAAACCTATCAGCATCAAATTATCTGAATTCAGACTACTTATATCAAACTGAGATGCAATAACCACACTAAACATATTTATAAAATACATACCAAGTTCGAAGGTTTTAGGGAGGTTGCGTAGTCTGTCTATAAAAGAACAAGCTATTGC
>CAZFUO010000009.1:27775-29408 GCA_964522065.1 uncultured Bacteroidales bacterium
ACTCCTGTAATGACTTAAGAGTTTCTATCGACATAGATTCTCCATCCATCAGGCCTGAAACAGACATGATAATGCCAAGAAAATAGGACATCAGAATAGTACCGATTTTTCTTGCAATCCTGAACTGATTGTAAAGCAGAATTATAAAAACCGGCCCCAAAACATAGAGCAAGGTGATAACTGCAATTTTCATTTCCTCTAAAATTGTTTCGCTCAAAGATAAAAAAATGATTTCAGATTCCTACCTTTATACCTTAAACAGTTAAATTATGAAGATAGGACTATTGTCAGATACTCACGCACATTGGGACGTCAAATATGAAAAGTATTTTTCTGAAGTTGATGAGATTTGGCATGCAGGTGATATAGGGTCAGATAGTCTGGCTGACAGTCTTGAATTAATAAAACCTCTTCGTGCAGTAACCGGAAATTGTGACGGTTATCCACTCAGATTAAGATTTAACTGGTTTAATTATTTTGAAATTGAAGGGGTAAAAGTATTGTTGACACATATAGGAGGGTATCCGGGTAAATATGCTCCTGAAATCCTTGATAAACTTAACCAATTTAAACCAACCTTGTTTATATGTGGTCATTCACATATACTAAAGGTAAAATATGACAACAAAAGATCTCTACTACACATTAATCCGGGAGCTGCCGGTCTGCAGGGTTTTCAACAAGTCAGAACACTTGTAAGATTTGAGATTACTGAAGGAAATATTAAAAATCTGGAGGTAATAGAGTTGCGTTAAAAAATGTCAGTTCTTATATAAAATTCGTTTGTTTTCAAATTGTACGATAATTCCATACCTGAAAGAAATAAGCCAACTACAGGGCCTGTATTTTTATAACCGGCTTTGAATGAAATATTTTTTATCATACTCAGATATAAACTTATATCCATCTCATTTTCATTCCAATATACATAATTATTACTTCCATTGAAAGGACTGGACTGGTTGTAATAATAATATTGATAATAACCTCCCAGGCTAAGTGTAGGGGACAGAAAATAACCGGCTGAAATTTTAAGTCCGAAATTAAAGAAGTTTTGAGAATTCGAACTACTCCCAAAATCTGTTCTGAAATTTGAATAGCTGATTTCCGGATTTATTTTAATGCCGGCCCTATTATTCCCGGTTTTAAAAAGTTGCCTGGGTAAACCAGCTTTAAAAGATGTTCTTGAAGGAGAATTTATGCCCTGAAAATATAAAAAAGTCTTTTCATTTATAGGATGTGAATACTGAAGTCCATAAAGCAATTCGTTATTGTAATCTGTTCCCAGAACAAAATTAATCAAAGGCTTACGGGTTTGATACAATATCTCTGCAATAGAAAAACCCGGTTGATATAAATTATAATAGTATTTAAAAGGGATAGGTTTGAAAAAATCATATTCATCACGAAGGTCGACATGGGAAAAATGTCTGGTTGCAGAGATCTGTTTTAAAGGGGGAAATTTGATCGTTTCTCCGAGACTTTCAATTGGTACTGAATGATTTAGTGTTGAAAGGGCATCTGTATCAGTTGTAATAATGTCTGCTCCTAGTACTTCTGCAAGACTAATTACTGTCCGTTCTCCACCTCCTACTGCACCAAAATAATCATGAAATATTGCGATTTTCATGAT
>CAZFUO010000010.1:0-28069 GCA_964522065.1 uncultured Bacteroidales bacterium
AGATAGTAGAAGAGTTTGAATCTGAAAAAGCAGTAATCACTGTTTCAGGTTCGACAGAATTTAAAGCAGGAGACATAGGTAAATACATGACAGGATTTGAAATACTCAACCCTGATCTTGTTATCTGCCATATGGATGCCTCAGCAAATTTCCAGATGGAAATTACAGTTAGTAAAGGTCGTGGATATGTACCTGCTGAGGAACACGGTCTAAATGCAAGCGAAATCAATGTAATTCCAATTGATTCTATTTATACTCCTATTAAGAATGTTAAATATTCAATTGAGAATTATCGCGTTGAGCAGAAGACTGACTACGAGAAACTTGTCATTGAAATTCTTACAGACGGTTCTATCCATCCCAAGGATGCATTAAAAGAAGCAGCAAAAATTCTGATTCACCATTTCATGTTGTTCTCAGATGAGAGAATTACTCTTGATACAGCTGAAGTTGATGGTGGCGAAGAATTTGATGAAGAAATACTTCATATGCGTCAGTTGCTTAAATCAAAGCTTGTTGATATGGATCTTTCAGTTCGTGCACTTAACTGCTTAAAAGCAGCAGATGTGGATACACTAGGCGAATTGGTTGTTTTCAACAAAACTGACCTGCTGAAATTCCGTAATTTTGGTAAGAAATCACTTACTGAACTTGAGGATCTTCTTGTAAGTCTGAACCTTTCTTTTGGAATGGATATAACAAAATATAAATTAGATAAAGAATAAGACGATGAGACATAATAAAAAATTCAATCATCTTGGTCGTAAGACAGCTCACCGTAATGCAATGTTGTCTAATATGTCAGCTTCTTTGATATTACACAAGCGCATATTTACTACAACAGCAAAGGCTAAAGCACTAAAGATCGTAATTGAACCACTTATAACAAAATCAAAAGAAGATACAACTGCAAACAGACGTAATGTTTTCAGTGTATTACAAAATAAGGAGGCTGTAACTGAGCTTTTCAAAGTTGTTTCTCCTAAAGTTGGTGACCGTCCGGGTGGTTATACACGTATCCTTAAGACAGGTTTCCGTTTAGGTGATAATGCTCAAATGTGTTTTATTGAGTTAGTTGACTTCAATGAAAACATGTTGAAAGAAAAGACTGAAAAGAAAGCACGTACACGTCGTTCATCTGCTAAGAAAAAAGCTGATGCTGTAGAAGCAAAACCTGCTGAAACTGCACCTGCTGCTGAATTAGCACCTGAAGCTCCTGCTGCTGAGTAAGATATATTAAGCATAGATATTAGAATCCCTGAAACATTAGTTTCAGGGATTTTTTTATGTCTAGTTTCGAGTCTTTGTTTTATCTTTATCAAAAAATAATTAATGCGACTTTTTAAATACAGAAATAACAGACCGGCTTACTATCTGAAAAACTATTTGAGGTTAGCGGTTCCGCATGTAATAAATTCTTTTTCGCTACAATTGAAATTGGGTGGCATAAAAAGGTTTGATATTAAGTACATTAATGAAAGAGTGAATTACTATAATAAGCTTAGCAGTATAAGTTTACTGGGTAACGATGCAGTTATTCTTAATGATTTTAAGCTTGGCAGTAAGGGTAAATGCTATTATTTTGATACTCTCGAGTATACTAGATTTTTTAGACGCGACCTGGCTATATATCCCCTTTTTGGCGACATAACGCATATACCTCATAATCCTTCAATTACAAAAAGCAGACCGATAGCAGGGGAGAACCAAAACTCTGTGTTATTAAATCTTGATAAGGCCAGGCATTTCAATTTTATTTCAGATCCGGTTAGTTACAAGAATAAAATTGATAAAATAGTTTGGAGGGTGAACATTAATCAGCAACACAGAGCAAGATTTATGGACATGTATTTTGATAATGAAATGTGCAATCTGGGCAACGTTTCAAAGAATATCGAATTTCCTGGTTGGCAGAAACCACGAATGACAATACGTGAGCACTTGAATTATAAGTTTGTACTTTGCCTGGAGGGACATGATGTGGCCACAAACCTTAAATGGGTTATGTCTTCTAACTCAATAGCTGTTATGCCTGAGCCTAAATATGAAACATGGTTTATGGAAGGCCGTCTTATTCCTGACTTTCATTATATCAGGATAAAAGATGACTATTCAGACCTTGTTGAAAGACTCAACTATTTTATAGCAAATCCGGGCAAGGCTGAAAAAATAATCAGTAATGCTCATGATTATATTTCTCAGTTTAAAAACAGAAAAGTTGAAGATTTAATATCTATTATGGTTTTAAGAAAATACTTCAAAATGACCGGGCAAACCAATTGTAATATTAGTTATTTAGACTGAAATTGGACTGACCTATCATATAACCGTCTGCAAAAATTTCAATTCTGTATTTACCGGCATTCAGATACTCCTCAACATCCCAAAAAATAGTAACAGGGATGTCTTCTCCTTCATATTCAATTGGTCTTCTGGCTGAATAATTTATAAACTTGTTTTCAAACATAAATACGTTGTCATTAGATTTGACAAGCGGAGTATCATCAGGTTTTATAATTCTAATATAGATATATTTCTCTCCGGTTGGAGCGGAAATATTTTTGGCTATAGTAAAAGTGAATTTAAGTTGTTCAGTTTTACTTATTTTAGTTGCTTTACGCCCTTTGCTTGTTAGTGTTTCGACAGAAATGTTTTTTGCATCAAGAATTGAAGCAAGAGTGACTTTTTCGGTTAAAACCTTTTTTTCTTCAGACAAGGTTTCTACATTACCCTTTGCCTCCTGATATCTTTGATTTACAGCAATATTTTCAGCTTTAAGTTTGCTGTTAATAGTATTAAGAGAGTCTATCTGTGCTACATAATGCTTTATTATACCACGTAAAGACTCCAACTCTTTTCTAAGCTCGCCAATTCTTCTGGCATTTGTTGCCTTTGTGGTTTTAAGCTCTTCAAGTAATCGTTGTACCTTGTAACGTTCGGTATCTAATAAAGTTGCAAGAGAGTCGTTACCTATTCTCAGACCATAACCTTCATATTGAAGTGACAACTGAGAATATTCATCGGTTAACTCCTCTTTTTCTAACTCAAACTGCGCGGCCATTTCTGAAATAGCCGCATCCTTGCTTTTAGTATTTATAAACAGATAAACTACAGCACCGGCAAGTATTGCAAGAATTATACCTAAAATTATCTTTGATCTTGTTTGCATATATCTTTTTTGTTCACTGGCAACAAAATTACAAAAAACTGAGCATCTTGAGCTGTTTTTAGTGCACATTTATATTCTAAAAAAACTATAATTTACAAAAAATCAATTACGGAAATTTTTCTTTAATATATTAATTGATTACCTTTGTTGCGGTTGATTTTGCCGTGTTGCTGATGAAGCATGTGGTTGATTAGCGGCATTTATTCGATAGGTTAAAAATAAAAAAATAAAAAATCTTATGTCAAAAGTAACAGTAGTAGGTGCAGGTAATGTTGGTGCAACCTGTGCAAATGTAATGGCAATTAATGAAATTGCTGACGAGGTTGTGTTGTTGGATATCAAAGAAGGTGTATCAGAAGGTAAGGCTATCGACATGATGCAGACCGTTACACTTTTGGATGTTGATACAAAAGTAATTGGATGTACCAATGACTATGCAAAAACCGCGAATTCTGATGTAGTAGTAATTACTTCAGGTTTACCACGTAAACCGGGTATGACTCGTGAAGATCTTATCGGTGTAAATGCAGGTATTGTTAAGTCAGTTGTTGATCAGCTTCTTGCATATTCTCCAAATGCTATTTTGGTTATCATTAGTAATCCAATGGATACTATGACATACCTGACATTAAAGGCTACAGGGCTACCCAAAAACAGAGTAATTGGTATGGGTGGCGCACTTGACAGCTCAAGATTTAAATTTTATTTAAGTACCGCTCTTGGTGTTAATGCAAGAGAAGTTGAAGGTATTGTAATTGGAGGTCATGGTGACACAACAATGATACCTTTGAAGAGATTAGCAAATTATAAGGGTGTTGCTGTTAGTGAGCTATTAGAAAAAGATGCTCTAGATAAAGTTGTAGCTGACACTATGGTTGGCGGTGCAACTCTTACTGGTTTACTTGGTACTTCTGCATGGTATGCTCCAGGTGCTGCCGGAGCTTATTTGGTAGAATCTATATTAAGAGACCAGAAAAAAGTTATTCCTTGTTGCGTTTACCTTGAAGGTGAATATGCACAAAATGATATTTGCATAGGTGTTCCTGTCGTTATTGGCAAGAATGGTGTTGAAAAGATTCTTGATTATAAATTGAATGAAGAAGAACAAGCATTGTTCAACAAGAGTGCGGATGCAGTGCGAAGTATGAATTCTGTTTTGAAACAATTAGGAGTTCTGGCATAATTTGTCATCCATTGGTTACACTGGGAGGATCCTGAAAGGTTCCTCCCTTTGTTTTTATATGGATTTCCATTTAATTATTCTTATTTGTACTTTTGCAGTAATAATAAATGATTTGTGATGAAAATATTCTTTCTGACATTCTTTTTTATTTTTTGTATTATTGCTGTAAATGCTCAGAATGGTTCTGCCGATGTTAGCAACACGGATAAAACTGAGGAGAGCATAGTCGACAAGATTAACAGAAGCGAACCGGGTAAGGGCAAAGTGAAGATTATTCAGGACAACTCAATTACAGAACGGCTGGGAAGGCCGGGGAAAAACGTAGTTTTAAATAAAAAGACGTCTGTAAAAGTTATTGAAATGTCTGGCTGGAGGATTCAGGTTTTTTCAGGAAATAATCAAAGAGTTTCTAAAAATGAAGCTTTTATGAAAGAAGCTGATATTAAATCTATTTTCCCTGATATGTCAACATATGTTACATATACTGCACCTTTCTGGAGATTGAAGGTTGGAGATTTTCAGACTTTTCAGGAAGCCAGAAATATTTTACTCGAGCTCAGAAGGTCTTTCCCATCTTATGGAAGAGAAATGTCTGTAGTTAAAGACAGGATTAAAGTAATACAAGATTAAATCAATTGGAATGGTAGATAAGAAAATAGTACTAGCAACCGAATCTAATCCTGTTCAGGAGGAAATTGCTTTACATTATAAAGAAATTATTCGTCTTTTAGGTGAAGATGCTAATCGTGAAGGCCTTTTAAAAACTCCAAAAAGAGTGGCAAAAGCAATGCAATTCATGACCTATGGCTATAGTATAGATCCTTCAGAAATTTTAAAATCTGCAATGTTTAAAGAGGAATATCGTCAAATGGTAATTGTTAGAGATATCGATTTTTATTCTATGTGCGAACATCATATGTTACCATTTTATGGAAAGGCCCACGTTGCTTATATTCCAAACAATTATATAACAGGGTTGAGTAAGATTGCCAGAGTTGTTGATGTTTTCGCCAGAAGATTGCAAATACAGGAAAGACTTACTACCGATATTAAAAATTGTATACAAAACACACTAAATCCGTTGGGGGTTATGGTTGTTATTGAAGCTCAGCATCTATGTATGCAAATGAGGGGTGTAGAAAAGCAAAATTCGGTTACGACTACTTCCGATTTTACAGGAGTCTTTCAGCAGGCAAAGACCAGAGAAGAATTTGTAAATTTAATTAGAAGATAGGATTACTCCCAAAGGAGAAAGAAACCTTTGGGAGTAATTGTATTTATTTTTTATCTTTTGTAGTAATTAGTATAACCCCGTCTGCTCCTTTTTGTCCGTAAATATGTATTGCTGCTGAGTCTTTTAAAACAGTAACAGAAAGTATATCTTCCGGTTTAATGTCTTTTAGAGATCCTTCAAAGACCTTGTCGTTAACAATATATAAAGGTGGCTTTTTGCTGTCTTTATCAAGTTTGTAGGTGATTGGTAGTGTAAAGAAAACAGGAACATTTCTACCGTCCTGAGAACCGGGTTTCCAATTTGGCATTTCTTTAACTACCCTTAGAGCTTCGTTGTTACAAGATTCATCTAAACCTCTTATAACTTCAGGAGATATAACTTTTCCATCTTTGTCTACAACAAATCGAACTATAACTCTTCCTTCAATACCTTTATTTTTTGCTTCCACCGGATATGCAAGATTTTTCATAATATACTCCATAAGTTTCTCAACTCCACCTGGATATTCAGGCATAACATCAACTTTTGAGAAGATATCATTAACTTCAACTATAGTGTTGCCAGAGACTTTCTGTTTTTCATCAACTTCGATTATAACTTTTTTAGTTTCTGCAGCTTTAACACCAATATTTCCGGACATTTTAAACATAATTGGTATCGTAAAATATACTTTTACATTTTTACCGCTTTGTTTACCGGGTATCCATTTAGGCATTTTAGTAATAACTCTCATTGCTTCTTTTTCAAGAGCCGGTGCTATACCTCTGATTACCTCTGGTGATGTAACATTTCCTTCTTCATCGATAATAAATCTAATTAAAACTGTGCCCTGAACACCTCTTTTAGAAGCTTCATCCGGATATTTTAAATTTTCAATTATATAGTCTGTTAATGCTTTTTCTCCACCTGGATATTGTGGCATAACTTCAACAGCATAGAAGGCCTTTTCATCACCTTTTGCTTTTACTTCATCTTTTGCCTGAACATTGTTTGCCATCAAAAAGATTGTCAGAACTGGTAAAATTAAGGCATATTTAATAAGCCCTGCCAGCGGGGTTTTCTTCTTGTTCATCATGATAATGCGGTTTTTGAGTTTAGTGACATTAAAGTTGTTTGTTATATTGTTAGCTCTGTTTACAGCTGTTAATCTCAATAAGTGGTATTGATAGCCTATCATATCAATACCAGATTTAATAACTACTCTGTCTGCCAGATATTCAAGATTTTCCCTTATAAGATTTCTTAGTAACCAGGTAAATGGATTTAACCATAATATAGAGCATAGTATTTCTGCAATTATTACATCAAGTGAATGTAACTGCTTAACATGTACGTTTTCATGATGTAAGATTTCTTCCAGATCTTTTGAGGAGTAATCATCCGGGTTAAGATAAATAGTATTAAAAAATGAAAATGGTGAGCTTCCTTTTTCTATGCAAATTATTTGAACTGATTGATGTTTGACTTTTTTGTATGTGTATTTGAGTCTTAAAATTCTGAAGATATTATACAGAACTCTTACAATTAATAGTATTGAAATCAGAATGTAAAGATAAATGCCTGCATCTACTAAATCGTAAATCTGAAATCCTTTATCTTCAGACACAATTACTTCAGGTAAATTGACATTTATATTTTGTACAATAGTATAAATTGGCGTGGTTTCGGAGTAATTGAAATTTAAATTGATAAGGGGGTATAAAAACGCAAAGAGGATTCCGGATAGCAGGGAAAATCTTTTTGCTTTAAAAAAAGTATCACCCGAGAGAAAAATCCTGAAAAACAAATAGATTCCAGTGATTGCAATGTTTACTTTTAAAAAGTATAGTAATGTTGTTTCCATGATAAATGAGGTTTTACTTGTCTTCTATCATTCTTATTATCTCTTTTAGCTCATCTGTAGATATTTTTTGCTTTTCAGCAAAAAATGAGACCATTTTATGGTATGAATTTCCAAAGAAATTATCTACCAAACCGGAAATATATTTGTTTTTATATTCTTCTTCAGTTATTCGTGGACTGTAGAAATATGTATTTCCATACATTTTAGAATCAAGATAGCCCTTGCGATGTAAGTTTTTTACGATAGAAGCCAGAGTTGTATATGGTGGTCTAGGGTGTGAGTATATTTCAAGAAACTCTTTTATGATACCGGGGCCCTTTTGCCAGATAACTAGCATTGCTTCTTCTTCCTGTGGTGTTAACTTCTCCATCATTCAATAATTTACGATTGTATCGCAAAACTACGAAAAAATCGTAGATAAAAAATAATTTCGATAAAAGTTTAATGAAATTAACTCTAATTAACAAAAAAAATCGCAATCTATATTTATAGTTGCGATTTTAATTTGGGGTAATATGGTTATTTATAATTGATCGTCGATCATTTTTATTTTCTTGTAAATAAGATCTCTTTCTTCCTTAAGACTTTCAATCTTTTTTTGCATATCATTAAGAAGGCTGTTTCCTGATGATTTTGACATAGTGAAAAATCCAATATTATTTTCGGCAGTCTTAATTTCACTTGTTATGCTGTCAAATTGTCTAAGCAGTCTTTCACGTTCATGTAAAACCTTACTCTGACCTTTATGAGTCATATCTTCAAGGTTTTGCTGGAATTTATTCAGCCTTCTGTTGTCTTTGCTTATATTTAAACGCTCAGTTAGCTTGTCAAGAGCCTCATGCCATGCCTTATATACTTTATCTTTTTCTTTAAAAGGCACATGCCCAATTTCATTCCATTCTGCAACTAAGGTTTTATGAATATTTAAAGCTTCTTCTTCAGGAATTTCATTGGTTATACCCTCAACTTTTGCAATAAGGTCTTTTTTAGCCTGAAGATTTTTAATTTCTTCGTTTTTCTGTGAAGGAGCTTCTTTTTCTTTTCTGTCAAAGAAGAAATCACATGCTGAAATAAATCTTTTCCAGATATTGTCTGATAATTTTTTGGGAACCGGACCTATACTCTTCCATTCTTTTTGAATTTGTATAAGTATATCAGATGTGTTTTTCCAGTCTGTGCTTTCTTTTAAAGCTTCTGCTTTTTCGCATAATGCTTTTTTCTTTTCAAGATTTTGGTTTAACACTTCCTTGGAAGATTTGTAAAACTCACTTTTTTTCTGGAAGAAGTTATCACAAGCAGCTCTGAATCTGTCGAAAACTTTATTATTAACTTTTTTAGGAGCAAAACCAATGTTTTTCCATTGTTCTTGTAGCTGGATTATTTCCAGAGTCTTGGCATCCCAGTCCTTATATGATTTTAGCAAATTGAAATCTATAGACTCTAATTTTTCACAAATAGCGGTTTTGAGATTAAGATTCTCGTTTTCAGTGCCTTTAAGCCTTTCAAAAAATAGTTGATGATTTTTATTAATAACGGAAGATGCATTTTTAAATCTGTTCCATATTTCATCACGATATTCTTTTGCTACTGGCCCTGTCTCACGCCAGTCCTCATGAAGCTTTTGTAATTGTCTGAATGCAACAACCACATCACTTTCTTCAGCTAACTTCTCGGCATTTTCGCATAAAGTTGTTTTTAGCTCCAGATTCTTCTTGAAATCATATTCGCGGAACTCGTTATTTATTTTGAGCAGATCATAAAATCGTTCAACTTGTATTTGGTATTTTTTCCAGATTTCATTTACCTGATCCTGAGGAATATTTCCGGTTTCTTTCCAAACCTGCTGAAGGCGTCTGAATTCGGGAAGGGTTCTGCCAATATCTTCAGAGCTTTCTGTCAATGCCTTCACATCTTCAATTAGTTTCAGTTTTTTCTCCAGGTTATTAAGTCTTTCTTTTTCCTGTTCTGCTACTTTTCCTGCTCTTTTTTCACGCCATGAATTTAGAAGTTCTTTCAATTCGGCCTCAAGAGGATCTGATATCGGTTCAGGAGCAGACTCTTCACCTTCCTGTTTTTTTACAGTTTCGGTTTCTGCTTTGTGAATCTTGTAAAAAGAAATTTTCAGAACGTCGATTTTGTCTTTTATATCGTCTTCTGCTCCATTTACAAGTTGCTTCAATTGTTCTACAATATCAGCTTTACTTACATGAGATTTAGAAATAGGCTCGCTTTCATTAGGGACTTTCTCGTCAGGCAGATCAATCTCTGCTGATGTTGATACTTTTTCAATATCAACAGTTTCAACAGATACTTCCTGAGTATCTGCGACTTCATTATTTATCACTTCTTTTTCAACCTTTTCCGGGGTTGCTTCGATCAGCTTGTCAGCTTTGGCGAGAGTTTCTTCCAACACTACTTTTTCGGGTAGTTTGTTGGTTTCATTTTTGTCCATAATTAAACTTATATTATTGTTTCGGGTTTATCAGCGAAACCTACCTGATTACAAATTAAAGCAAAAGTTTTGGCAAAATCATCATTTTGCTGTATTTTTTGCATTACAACCATCTCTTTCTTCTGAAAATCAGTAAAATCAATCCTGAAAAAACTATCATAAATGCTATAGAAATCCAAAAACCCCAGTGATTGTTTATAAAAGGCATATCCGGAAAATTCTGTCCGAAAATGCTGGCTACCAATGTTGGGGGCATAAAAATTACAGAAACAATAGTGAAAATTTTGATGATTTTATTTTGTTCAATATTAATCAAACCCAGAAAAGTATCCTGCAAATAATCTAAACGTTCAAAACTAAATTTAGCATGTTCCACTAGTGAATTTACGTCCTTAAGTATAATTGTAATTTTAGGATGTAATTCGGTTGGCATTAACTCACTTTTGAGCAAACTGGACATGGACCGTTGTTTTTCAATAATGTTTTGTCTTATTTTCATAATTTGCTCCTGGAGTTGAGTTATATCCATAAGTACATTTTCATCTGCACTTCTTATAGTATCACTCAAAACAGTAATCTTATCAATTATTTCCTCGATAAGGTCGGCATCTTTTTCAACTCTGGTTTCCAGCAATGCTACCATTACGTGGTAGCCGGTAGGGTAGTTTCTTGGATTTGTCGATATTTTTTTTGTTGTATCTGAAAATGAAGGAAGGTCTTCACTGTGTACAGTTACAAGTATGTCATTCTTTAAAATAAAGGAAACCGTTTCGAGTTCATAGTCGGGGAGCAGGAAATTTGCATTTACTACCAATGTATCAGCGGTTTCGATATATCTTGATGACATCTCGATTTCTTCCATTTCTTCTTCTTCCTGAATGTATATTTTCAGGAAATCTTCAAGCTGGCTCTCAACTTCTTCGTCAACGTCGTGAAGGTCTATCCAAAGGAAATTATTTATGGGTGTGCTTTTAAGGAATTCTATGCTTCGGCTTACTTTAATTCGTCCGCTTTCATGAAAAAAAAGCTTGATTTCCGCCATCTTATTATATTTTATAACCTTTTTACGGGTAAGGTTAGACAAACTTTTATTTTATTTGATCCTCTTCAATATTTTTAACCAGAGGTGCAATCAGATTTGTCAACTCGACAAATTGTTCTACTGAAAGTTGTTCTGGTCTTTTATCCAATACAGGCATTGAATTTATTTGACTGTATTTACCTAATATTGGTTTTAATGAGTTTCTAAGTGTTTTTCTTCTTTGATTGAAACCTGTTTTTATTACAGATTTAAAAAGTATCTCATCACAATCAAGTTTTTTGGTTTTATTTCTTGTCATTCTGATTACAGCAGATCTGACAGCCGGCGGAGGGTCGAAAACTTCAGGCTCTACTGTAAAAAGATATTCTATGTCATAATATGCCTGTAGTAAAACACTTAGTATTCCGTAATGCTTTTTACCGGGTTTAGAAGCTATTCTTTCAGCAACTTCCTTTTGTATCATACCCGAACAACAAGGTATTCTGTCCTTATTTTCAAGTACTTTAAAAAAAATCTGGGATGAAATATTGTATGGATAATTTCCAATTACACTGAATGAACCTTCGAAAATGTCATCAATTGGTAATTTCAGAAAATCAGCTTCAATAATTTTACCGCTCAGCTCAGGAACGTTCTTTTTAAGATAAGCAACAGAGTCTCTGTCGAGCTCAACTACTTTTAAATCATGGCCTTTTTCTAACAGGAATTTTGTTAAAACGCCTGTGCCAGGTCCAATTTCAAGTACAGGTAAATCCTTGTACAAATCTATTGTACCAGCAATTTGGTAAGCTATATCCAAATCTTTCAGGAAATGCTGCCCCAGAGACTTTTTGGGTTTTACAATGATCATCCACCTTGGTAAGAAAAAATTTGTACATTTGTCGCTTGCAAAAAAATCCTGCAAAGCAGGGCAAAAGTAATTATTTTTAGTGACAAAATGACACAAATTAAAAAAATACTTCAAATAGTAATACCTCTGGCATTGGCCGCACTACTGTTTTGGTGGGTTTATAAAGACATGGATTTCACTAAGCTTTCTGAAGTTTTGAGAAGTGGCCTAAACTATGGATGGATAATTGTCTCAATATTACTAAGTACACTAAGTAATATCATAAGGGGCTTGCGTTGGAATCTTTTGCTCCAACCGGTGTGTCCGGGTGCAAAGAATTCTACTTCCACACTTGCGGTTTTCGTTAGCTATGCTGTTAATTTGATATTCCCAAGAGCTGGTGAAGTAGCAAGATGCGGCATTATGCATAAATATAATGGTGCATCTTTTACAAGATCTTTGGGCACTGTAATTACTGAGAGAGTTTTTGATTCAATTTGCCTGGTCTTAATTGCTGCTTTGGCGATATTATTGCAAATGGGCTTTTTTGCGGATTTTTTTGATAAAAATCCACAATCGCTTGAAAAATTAGTATCACTTATTACCTCTCCTTATATATGGGGCTCGTTATTGTTTGTTGTTGTTCTGGTTCTGATTTTAAGGAACAGACTTAAGGCTACAAGATTTTATGACAAAATAAAATCAATGCTGGTAAAACTCTTTGAGGGAATGAAGAGTATAACAACAATGAAGAAACCGCTGCTTTTTATATTTTACACCATATCAATATGGGGTATTTATTTCCTTATGTTTTATATTGGGAAGTTGTTTTTCCCGTTTGATATTGAATTAGGTCTACTTCCGTTGCTTAGCGGTTTCGTAATGGGAACACTTGGCATACTAGCTCCGGTACAGGGAGGAATAGGCGCCTACCACTTTATGGTGATATATACTTTTGTGTTTTATGGAGTTTCTGAGCAAAATGCAGCGATTTTTGCTTTGGTAATTCACGGTCTTCAAACTCTGGTTTCACTGTTTTCAGGGTTGATTGCATGGATTTTATTAAATAATAAGGGTAAAAAGTACATTTGATTCAAATTTTATAGCTTTTTACCGAATTTCTGGATAGGGTTAATTGTCTAACTTTGTGCAGAAACCTTAAGGAAACTACCACGCATGAAAAGACTTTTGCCAATATTGGGGTTATTTATATTATTTTTTTCTTCTTGTGAGTACGACGGTGTACCTAGACCTGACGAAGAAGAAAAAGAAAAAGATGATACAACTTATACCGTAACTGAACCATCTGATGGTTCAATTGCAAGTGGTGTTTCAGGTACTTTTCCGGTTTTCATGAAGCATGATGAAGCTACTAGAAGGCTGACTTTCGACAGAGATAATCAAATAAATTTATACGAGTTTCAGAATATTCGCAGAATTGATCTGACTTTTACTACAGCAAACTGGGCTCAGACCCTTCTTGCTTATGATTCTGGCGATGATGAACTTCCGGCAACAGTTAGTCTTGAAGGAGTTTCACTACCTTATAAGGCCGGTGTAAGATATAAAGGAAATACATTGCTGGCCGAACAAGGTCTTCAAAAACAATCATATAATATTTCTATAGACTTTGTAAATGAAAATCAATTATTACAAGGGTACAATACCGTTGTTTTAAATGGTGCCAATAAGGATCGTTCGTTCTTGCGCGAAGTCGTTTACAGACATTGTATAAGTAAGTTTATTCCAGCGTCTCAGGTAAATTACGTAAATCTTTATATTAATGGTGAAAACCAGGGGCTTTATGCCAATACACAACATATAAATGCAGTCTTTCTTAAAGAGTGGTTCCTCTCAAGTGGTGGTACAAGATGGAGGGCCGAACCTGATGAAACCGGAGAAACCGCTCCTGCAGGACTTTATGGAACAGGATTTTCAGGCCTTAATTATTTAGGCGAAGACCCAAAGGCATATTCACCATATTATGATGTGAAAAAATCTCACAAGGAAAACGTTTACCTTGATATTATTTCTGTTGCCAGAATACTGGAAAAATCTTCACCAGATACAATAGAGTCTGCAATTAACAAGGTACTCGACCTGGACAGAACTTTGTGGTTTCTGGCCTGTGAGAATATTTTCACCGATGAAGACAGCTATGTTCACAAAGGAGGATCTGATTACTATTTATACTGGGAGTCCGAAACAGGAAGACTGGTTCCTATCGAATACGATGGCATTGACACATTTTCGCCACTTAACGTAAACTGGGATCCATTTTACCATGCAGACGATCCGCGGTTCCCGCTTCTGCATAAATTACTAAATGTACCTTCAATCAGGCAGAGATACCTTGCACATTATAGAACTGTATTAAAAGAAGTGTTTAATCCTGAATTAATGAATTCGATTATAGATGAATATGCTTTAAAAATAGATTCATACATTAAGGATGATCCTAAAAAGAAAATGACATACGAAGAGTTTAAGTCTTCTGTCGTTGCAATGAAATCTGTTGTAAATCAGCGATATCAATTTCTTTCAATGCATGATTCTATTTCTGTGACCGGACTTGAAATTTCAAATGTCAAATGGCAGGTCGGCAGCAGCGAATGGCTGAATCCGACTTCAACAGATACTGTTCTTGTAACTGCAAGTATTTCAGGAGGAGGAGTCTCCAGTGCATATTTATGTGCTGCAACTGGTTTAGTGGGTGGTTTTAAAAGGCTTCAGATGTTTGATGATGGTACACATGGCGATAAAGTTGCAGGTGATAAAATGTTTTCTGCTAAAATTAATCCTCAAAATACAGGAGTCAGAGTAAGATTTTATATTGAGGCAGTGAGAGGAAATGCTTCAAGAACCAGAACTTATTATCCATCTGGAGCTGAACATGATGTTTTTACTTACATAGTTAAATAATGAAAAACACCTATATTATATTATTGCTTGTTTTTTGCTCCATTTTTCCATTGGCAGCACAGACTTCAGACTTTGGACTCTGGACAGACTACGCCCTAAGCAAAAAGGTTTCAGATAAAATAAGTCTTGCCTTGGAAGTAGATCTCAGATTGAGAAATGAACTTAGAACCATAGATAAAGTACAGACAACATTAGAAGGTGATTATAAATTTAATGACTACTTTAAAGCAGGCTTGTCATATACCTATATCAATTTTTACAGGAAAGGCAATAAAGCACATGACTATAAAAATTATTGGGAAACCAGACACAGATTTAATGTAATTGGTGAAGGAGAGTATGAGCTTGGAAGGTTCAATGTTTCTCTGAGAGAAAGAATACAGGGTACTTACAGAATGCTTGACTCGGTTACAACGGCCAAGTTAAACCCTAAGTGGATTTTGAGGTCTAAAATTTCAATCGCATATAACATACCAAAGGTGCCTGTCGAACCATATTTAAGTGCTGAGTTGTTTCACCCGTTAAATGGTGAGAATAGTATGATTATGGAAGAATACAGAATAGGTGCCGGTATTAAATATAAGTATTCTAAAAAACTGGCTTTCAAAGTTGGCTACATTTATTCAAATGAGTACAATGAAGAAGACAGTGACATTATTAACGCTGTAACTGCCGGAATATCTTACAAATTGTAATATGACGGCACAACCTAATTATATGACAATATCAGACTACATCGAGGGAATGTCTGCTATCAGCTTGTCTGAAATGAGCGGTATTAAACTGATGAACAGGGTAGATACAAAATATCTTATGCCTGCAAGACTTCTTTTTGACCTGCTGATAAAATTAGATGGCGACTTCAGGGTACAGGAAGTTAATGGAAAAAGGCTTGCTTCTTACAAAACAATGTATTTTGATACAGGCGAGATTGCAATGTATGTAATGCATCATGACAGAAGAGTAAACAGAATAAAAGTAAGAACCCGTACTTATGTTGACTCTGAGATTTCATTTCTTGAGATTAAGAAGAAAGATAATAAAGGAAGGACTAAAAAAACCAGAATATCTATACCAAATAATAATTTTGACAATTTTGCTGAAAACACTGAAGCTGTTGAATTTCTGGAAAAAAAATCCGGCTATTTGATGACAGATATAAAACCTCATGTCTCATCTTCTTTTAGCAGAATTACTTTAGTAAACAACAATAAAACCGAAAGAATAACTATAGATACCGATTTAAAATTTACAAATCACCGCACAAAAACTACTGCTGAAGTTCCTGACCTTGTAATTATTGAATTAAAACAGGATGGACGTATTCACTCTACATTGAGAGATGTATTAGCAGAGTTCAGAGTCTTCCCCGGAGGTGTTAGTAAGTATTGCCTCGGAACCGCACTCACAGACAAAAATGCAAAAGTAAACCGGTTTAAACAAAAACTAAGATATATTGAAAAACTAACTTTAATCTAATATGACAATTACAGACGCACAATCTCAGGATCTTATGAATGTTGTAAGTACCGTTCTTGAAGAGCCTGCAAATAGCAGTTTTCTTGATATTCCGTTTTGGGATACACAGAGTATGTTGCAATTATTATTACGTTTTGGCGCCAATATGCTGATATGCTGGATAATAATACAGTTTTTTTATTATAAAAAGGGTGGTAGAAGAGATTATTATTTTACTTTTTTACTGTTTAGTGTAACAGTGTTTCTTCTGATATTTTTGCTTGACAATGTTAAGTTACAACTTGGATTTGCATTAGGTTTATTTGCCATTTTTGGTATGATAAGGTATCGAACTGAGACTGTTCCAATCAGAGAAATGACTTATTTGTTTGAGATTATAGGTATTGCAGTAATTAACGGTCTCGCAATGACTGTAAGTTATATGGAGCTGATTGTAACAAATCTTATCTTTGTTATAGTTACATTCCTTCTCGAGTGGAATAAAGTCCTTAAGAGAGTTTCAAGTAAAGTAATTCTTTATGAAAAAATTCAATTAATACACCCTGACAAATACAACGAATTAGTAGCTGATCTAAAGCTTAGAACAGGTTTGAATATTCAAAAAGTGGAGGTTGGTAACATTGATTTCCTAAGAGACGTGGCTTATATCAAAGTTTTTTATGAACCCAGAAATAATCAATCATTAAGCCCGATTAACTCAACAGATTTGAAACCGTCTGATTATTAGAGAAAATTTCAATATTTTTTCAATATTTAATGCTTTTTTAACCTGATAATAATTCAGGTATTAGTATATTTGAGAGCTATGAATTTTCATAGCTCAAAATATATATTTTAACTATGGAAAACGATATAAGAAAATTGGATCCCGTTTTATTATGGAGTAATTTTTATAAGCTAACCAGAATCCCAAGGCCATCAGGTCATATGCAAATGATACAGGATTTTATGGTTTCATTTGGTGAATCTTTAGGTTTAAAAACCGTAAAAGATAAAACAGGAAACATTATAATCAGTAAGCCGGCTTCACCAGGTATGGAAGGTAGAAATGGAGTTGTTCTCCAGGCTCATCTTGATATGGTTCCTCAAAAGAATAGTAATATTGATCATGATTTTACTAAAGATCCGATTTCAACAATAATTGATAACGGCTGGGTTAAAGCTGATAATACAACTTTAGGTAGCGACAATGGTATAGGTGTTGCCGCAATCATGTCTGTACTTGAGTCTAATGATTTAGTTCATGGCCCTGTTGAGGCCTTGTTTACTATTGATGAAGAGACTGGTATGGATGGTGCATTTGGATTGGGCCCGGAGTCATTTAAGGGTAAAATTTTACTTAACCTCGATTCTGAAGATGAAGGACAGCTTTTTGTAGGTTGTGCCGGAGGTGTAAACGTAAATGCTGAAATAGTTTATAAAGAGAATGTCATTGTACCTGAAGGCGATTTAGCTTTAAAACTTTCATTGACAGGCCTTAAGGGAGGTCACTCCGGAATTGATATTATTCTTGGCAGAGGTAATGCCAATAAGCTTCTATTCAGATTTTTGAAAAATGCTGTTGCTGATTTTGAAATAAGGCTTTCTACATTTCAGGGTGGAACTTTGAGAAATGCCATTCCAAGAGAAGCTTTTGCAGTTATTACACTGCCTGAAGAGAATGTTCAGGATTTTATGGATGCAGTTGCTGATTACGAAATACAGTTAAATGAAGAATTTGCGGGAATAGAAAATAAATTAAGTTTTCAGGCTGTTCAGGTAGATAATCCTTCCGGATTAATACCTGAAGAGATACAGGATGATTTGATAAATGCTGTTGTTGCTGTGCACAACGGTATATTAAGAATGATTCCGGAAATACCGGAAATAGTTGAAACCTCTTCAAATCTTGCAAAAATTGAAGCCAGAGAAGGCTATATTTCCTGTCAGTTTCTTGTTAGGAGTGCAACAGAAAACATGAAGGAGGCTCTGGTTTCGATGATACAAAGTTGCTTTTCACTGGCTGGAGCAAAGGTAACTACATCAGGAGATTACCCGGGTTGGAAACCTGACCTGAGATCGCATGCAATGGAAGTTCTCTCTGATGTATATGAAAAAAGATGGGGCGTTAAGCCAGTTGTTAATGTTATTCATGCCGGTCTTGAATGTGGAATAATTCAGGATGCAGTTGGTAAGCTTGACATGATATCATTTGGTCCTAACATTTCATTTCCACATTCTCCTGATGAGAAGGTGGAAATTGAAAGTGTACAAAGATTTTGGGAATACCTGAAGATTATATTGGAGAAAATATGATTTTTCACGTGTTGCATTCTGTATCATGGAGATAATTAACAAATAAATTTTTGAAAACTATTGATTTCACGAAAAGCATTTGTATTTTTGCAGACTGAAATTTAAAAAAAGTAATTTTTTCTGACCATTTCATTTGAATAATCAATTAATTATAAAAATCAAATCATTCGAATCATTATGAAAACCCCAAAACAAGAAAAGAAACAAAAAATTTCTCGTGGTATTTCAGCGGGAGTTGTTATTATCGGTTGTGCCATTGTTGCACATGCATTTTTCTATTTAATTTGCGGTGACCCATCAAATTTTGACGAAAAAGGTCATCCACTACCAGGAAACACTTTTGGTCTGTTGTTCCAGGGAGGTTTTGTTATTCCAATCGTTATCACATTATTGTTGACTGTATTAAGTCTTTCAGTTGAACGTTATTTTGCATTACGCAAAGCAAGAGGCAAAATGAGCCTTCCAAGATTTGTTTTTGAAGTAAAAGCAAAACTTGACGTTAACGATCTTCAGGCTGCTTACAAACTTTGTGACGAACAAAAAGGAGCTGTTGCAAACATCCTTAAATCAGCATTGATCAGATACGAAGATGTTGAAAAAATGACAGAAAAAAATAATGACGAAAAAGCAGAAATCATTCAGAAAGAAATTGAAGAAGCTACATCTCTGGAACTTCCGGCAATGGAGCAAAACCTGCCTATTATCGCTACAATTTCAACACTTGGTACTCTTTTCGGTCTTCTTGGTACTGTATTGGGTATGATTCGTGCGTTCGGTGCACTTGGTGCTGAAGGTGGTTCACCTGATGCTGCTGCTCTTTCTATCGGTATTTCTGAAGCTCTTTTGAATACAGCTTTAGGTATTGCAACCGGTGCTTTTGCTATTATTTTATATAATGTTTTTGCTCAGAAAGTTCAAAGTGTAACAAATGCTGTTAACGAAATTGGTTATGCAATCGGACAGACATATACAAAAACTCATCTAGGTAAATAAGTTATCAGATTCTAAAAAAAAGAAAATATGTCTAAAGTAAAAGGAAAAAAACACGAGACCTTCATCGACATGACTGCGATGAGTGACGTTACCGTACTTTTGCTGACATTCTTCATGACTACAGCTAACTTTATTCCAAAAGAAGCAGTACAGGTGGTAACGCCGGGATCTGTATCTGAGATTAAAGTTCCTGAAACAAACATAATGACTATACTTGTAGATAATGGAGGAAGAATATTTTTATTCCTCGACAGAAAAGAAGACAAGTTGGCGGTTTTGGAGAATATTGGTAAAGATTACAACATCACTTTCACTGACAAGCAGAAGATTTCCTTCCTAAGCCAGCCTAGTATAGGTATGCCGGTAGGCCTCTTGCCAAAATTCCTGGATATGGAACCTGAAGATCAGGATGCTGCACTCAGACAAATGGGTGGTATTCCTTCTGACAGTACTAATAACCAGTTTAAGGAATGGGTAAGAAATGCTACAGCCGTAAATAAGGAAATAGCAATAGCAATAAAGGCAGATGCCACAACACCATATCCTAAAGTGAGGAGTGTTTTGACAACGCTGCAAGAACTGAAGCTTAACAGGTATAACTTGGTAACAACGTTAAAGGGAACCTCTGACGGTTTCTGATTAGTATAAACGATTGTTACAAAACAATTTTAAATAAAATTAAATTATGGCAGAAGTAAATACCGGAGGCGGAGGAGAAGCCAAAAAAGGACAGATGAAAAAAATGTCATTACGTGTGGATTTTACTCCCATGGTTGACATGAATATGTTGCTGATTACCTTTTTTATGTTTGCCACAACATTGGCAAAACCACAAACTATGGACCTCGTCATGCCTGCAAAGGACAATGATCTAACGACTGAAGATAAAAACAAGGTTAAAGATGAGAACGCCATCACTTTGATTCTTGGAGAAGACAATACCGTTTACTATTATCTCGGTAAGCCAAACTACGATGATTATACTACTTTGAAGACAGCAAATTATAATGATGCTAACGACCCTAAAAGTCTTCGCTCAATGTTGCTTGAACAAAATAAGTATGCAGTAGCTCAGGTGAAAAATCTTCGAGCGAGGAAGTATGCTAAGGAAATTAAAGAGCCTGAGTATCTTGCTGAGATAAAGAAGATTAAAGACGCCAAGGATGGGAAGGTGGTTATTATAAAACCTTCAGAAAAAGCAACTTATGAAAATTTGATTGATGCTCTTGACGAAATGCAAATTTGCTGTATTGGTAAATATGCTGTTGAGGATCCTTCAAAAGGAGATAATTTTTTGGTTGAAAACCTGAAGACGGCAGGTGCACTTACAGCTGCAACTAAGTAATATTTTTTATCAAATAAAATTATAAAAAATGGCAAAAGATATAAATATTAATTCAGCGGAGTGGATCGATCTTGTATTTGAAGGTAGGAACAAAGCTTATGGTGCGTATGACATGAGGGCTTCCTCAGGAAATCGCCACATTAAAGCATATTTAATTATCGTGGTTCTTTCAATTTTCGTATCAATATTGCCTACTCTGATTGAAAAAGTAAAATCCATGACTCAGCAAAAAGAAGCCATGGTAGAATCAACTGTTCTTTCAGACTTAAAGCTGGAAGACATGGTAAAGGAAGAGAATATAATTCGTCAAACCGAAGCTCCTCCCCCCCCTCCATTGAAAAGTACTGTAAAATTTACTGAAATTGAAATTACTGATCAGGAAATTGAAGAAGGTCAGGAGTTGAAATCTCAGGAAGAGCTAACATCTACAAAGACACAGATTTCTGTGGCTGACGTAAAAGGTACAGATGAGGAACATGGAGTTGACGTTGCCGACCTTGAACAAAATAAAGTAATTGTAGAAGAAAAACCTTTCACAACTGTTGAGCAAATGCCACAGTTCCCAGGAGGTGATGAAGAACTGATGAAGTTCATTTTAGGAAATCTAAATTATCCTACAGTTGCAAAAGAAGTTGGTGTTGAAGGTCGTGTAATTATACGTTTTGTTGTAAGCAGAACAGGTGATGTTCAAAATGTAGAAGTATTAAGAGGACTTGATCCATCTTGTGATAAGGAAGCAGTAAGGGTTGTCAAAATGATGCCTAAGTGGATTCCGGGAAAACAGAATGGTAGAACAGTTCCTGTATTCTTCACAATACCTATAGTTTACAAATTGGCGACGAAGTAAAGACTTAAAAAAAACTAAATTTTCAGAATAGCAGGGAAGAAACTTATATTTGTAAGTTGTCTTCTCTGCTTTTTGAGGTATATTTATGGAACAAAAAAAAGGAATAAATTTTAGAATGATCTGGGGCATCTTTATGGCATTGATATATGTGATGCTTGGATTAGCTCTTATTTTTACCGACATATTCAATTTGGATGAGACATTGAAGTTAGTAATCGGTGTATTATTTTTAGGATATGCCACATTCAGGGCAATCAGTGTTTTTAAATACGGTAAATAATAAAAATATGAAGACAGGAAAGCTACTATTAATTATTGTTACTCTTGCAACTGTTTTTTCTTCTTGCGACAGAAGAAAAGTAACCAGACTTGACACTATGACAAGTGGTGAGGCTGTTGTTGTTGCAGATGATTGTTTTTCTCCGATAATTGATGAAGAGATAACCGTTTTTCAGGGTATAAATCCTGAAGCCAGTATCACTCCTGTCTATACTAATGAAGTTGAGGCTATAGATATGCTGATGAAAGACAGTGCAAGATTGATTGTCGTAGCCAGAAACCTTAACAAACAGGAAATTGATCACCTGAAATCAAAGAATTTAAGTTACAGATGGAAGAGAATTGCCCTTGATGGTATTTCTCTAATAGTAAACAATTCTAATCCTGACACGATTATTAGTGTTCAAAATTTTACAAAAATATTAACAGGTGAGTTAAGCAGTTGGAAACAACTTAATTCATCTTCTAAGCTTGACGAAATAAAGGTAGTATTTGATAATCCAAATTCGAGTACTGTACGATATATGAAAGATTCACTTATAAAAGACAAAGACTTTTCAGGTGATATCAGATCTATGGAAACAAACAGGGCTGTTCTTGATTTTGTTTCGGAAACACCAAATGCAATTGGTATTATAGGAGTTAGTTGGGTAAGCGATCCGGGTGACTCTACAAATTTAAGCTTTATAAATAAAGTAAGAGTTATGTCTGTAAGTGCATATGATGATGCAAGAGATGATAATTCATATAAACCTTTTCCTGCATGGATAGCAACTTACAAATATCCTTTGGTAAGAGAAATCTTTATGATTATCTCTGATGTAAGAGGAGGCTTACCTTCCGGATTTCTTGATTATGTAGCCGGTCCAAGAGGGCAGAGGTTAATAATGAAGTCAGGTATGGTTCCGGCAACTCAACCAATTAGATTGGTTAGTGTAAAAACAGAATTTTAATTAAACGCATAATAACAAAAAACACAAGTAATGAAGAAACAATTATTAACAGCTTTTTTAATGACAGTGGCAGTTGCAGTTTTCGCTGCCGGTAATTTTGGGAAAGACCATTTCCAATTAGGAGAATATCAGTTGGCTAAAGAGTATTTTGAAAAAAATATTTCTCAGAATCCTGCTGAAGCAAATTATTATTTGGGAGAAATAGCATTTGCACAGGGTAAAGTTGAAGAAGCAAAAGCTTATTATGAAAAAGGTTTAAGTGCTGATCCTTTATATATGCTAAATTCAGTTGGAATAGGTAAAACAATACTTAAAAGCTCACCTGCAGAAGCAGAAGCCCTTTTTGCCAATGCGTTAAAAAAGAAAAATAAGAAGAACGTTGAAATAAATGTTGCTATAGCAAGAGCATATTATGATAATGGCTTAACTGAAAAAGGTGATGCCAAGTATGCAATAGCTAAAAAAGTTGCAAAAAATTCTTCTTTAGTATTTATACTTAGAGGAGATGTTCTTAAAAGCCAGTCAAAACTTAGTGAAGCTGCTGCAGAATACGAACAGGCTATGTATTTTGATCAGGAAAGTGCTGTCGCTAAAATTAAATACTCAGTTGTATATGAAAGCGTAAACCCTGAAGTTTCAATTGAAACTTTAAAGAAAGTACTTGAGTCAAATCCAGACTATTTAATTGTATATAAGAATCTTGGTAGAAGTTATCAGAAAGTAGGTAAATATAATAGTGCTGTTGAAGCTTACAATACTTATTTCAAAGATAAAACTTATAAAGCTGAGGATATTGATTATGTTATTTCTTTAGCACAGTCTTTTTATTTTACTGATCAATTTAATGAGTCACTGAAGGTTATCGAAGATGGACTAAAATTAAATGAAAACAACTTTGTACTAAACAGATTAAGAATGTATAATGCATCTAAATTGAGAGACAAAGAAAATGGAATTAAATATGCTGACAAATTCTTCAGTTTGTCAAGTTCAAGTGAGAGATTTATCTTTCAGGATTATTCAGCATATGCAACCATACTTGCTGATGGTGGCATGTATGCAGAGTCTATAGCTCAGTTTAATAAGGTTCTTAATACAGAAGGTATTGAAGTTAATAAAGCAGATTTGTTTAAAGAAATGGCTCCCGTTTATACTAAGATGGGTGACAATGCAAAGGCTGCTGAAACTTATCAAAATTTGATTGATGTACTTGGCCCTGATGCAAGTGGTTCTGATTATTATATGATGGGTAGAGCTTATTATATGGCTGGTGTTGCAATGAGATCTGACAGTTCTGCTACAGGAAAAGCAGCTTTAAAGGATTTTCTAGTTAAAGCTGACTCTTCTTTTGCTGCTGTTGAAAGATTATCTCCCGGTAGTCACTTAGGAAGTATGTGGAGAGGTCATGCAAATGCTGCTATGGACCCTAATACACAATTAGGCCTTGCTAAGCCTTTTTACGAAGCTGCGGCAGAGCAAATACTGAAAAAAGCTGAAGAAGGTGGTGTTAATGGATTTGCAAAAGATCTTTTAAGATGTTATGAATATCTTGGTGTATTCTACTTCCAGAAAGATGATCAACCAAACAGTGAAAAATACTGGACAAAAGTTCTGGAATTGGATCCTTCAAATGCTAATGCAAAGGCTATTCTTGAATCGTACAAAGCTCCTGCAAAGAAATAAAAGATAAATTCTTATAATAGAAAAGGGCTGTAAGTTTAAACAAACTACAGCCCTTTTTTTAAGTATTATAAACTGTTTACTTTATCTTTTTGTATCCATAAACAGCTGAATCACCAAGTTCTTCTTCAATACGAAGTAGTTGATTGTATTTTGCCATTCTGTCTGAGCGACTCAATGAGCCGGTCTTAATTTGACCTGCGTTTGTTGCAACAGAGATATCAGCTATTGTGCTGTCTTCAGTCTCGCCAGATCTGTGTGAAGTCACAGTTGTATATCCATGTCTGTGAGCCATTTCTATAGCATTCAGGGTTTCTGTAAGAGTTCCAATTTGATTAACCTTGATAAGTATAGAGTTAGCGCAACCTTCAGCTATACCTCTTTGAAGGAAGTCAACGTTTGTAACAAACAAGTCGTCGCCAACAAGCTGGCAACGGTCACCTATACGATCAGTAAGTAGTTTCCAACCTGCCCAGTCTCCTTCGTTCATGCCGTCTTCAATAGAATCAATTGGGTACTTATTAATCAGTTCTTCTAAATAAGCAGCTTGTTCAGCAGAATTTCTTTTTGCACCATTTGGACCTTCAAATTTTGAATAGTCATAGATACCGTCTTTATAAAATTCTGAAGCAGCACAGTCAAGTCCGATATGAACTTGCTCAGTTGTATATCCTGCGAGTTTAATTGCTTCAATTATAGATTCAAGTGCATCCTCTGTGCCTTTTAAAGCAGGAGCAAATCCACCTTCGTCACCAACAGCGGTGCTTAGACCACGTTTATGAAGTACTTTCTTTAATGAATGGAAAATTTCAGCACCCATTCTTAGACCTTCTTTAAATGAAGATGCTCCAACAGGACGAATCATAAATTCCTGGAATGCAATAGGAGCGTCAGAGTGAGATCCACCATTGATAATGTTCATCATCGGAACCGGTAATACATAAGTGTTTACACCACCTATATAGCGATAAAGCGGTAGATCAAGATAGTTAGCAGCTGCTTTAGCAACAGCTAGTGATACACCAAGTATCGCGTTTGCGCCAAGATTTGATTTGGTTTTGGTTCCGTCCAACTTAAGCATTAAGTTGTCAATTTCAGTTTGTTGCAATGCTGATAGGCCCACTAATGCAGGAGCAATAACTTTATTTATATTGTCAACAGCTTTTTTTACACCCTTACCAAGATATCTTTTTGAGTCACCATCACGCAATTCAATAGCTTCATTTTCGCCTGTTGATGCACCGGATGGAACAGAAGCGCGTCCAAATGCTCCCGATTCGAGATAAACATCAACTTCAACTGTAGGATTACCACGTGAATCCAGAATCTCACGACCAAGTATTTTTTCGATTCTCATAAAAAATTTAAATTAAGTGATTGAGATAACATAACAAAAACAGAGTGAAAAGGTTCAACTCTGACACCTACTTTTGATTAATTATTTAATCATCATAGCAGAGGCTATTTCTTTAGCAAGATCTTCGCCTGATAACATACTAACAATCTCCAAAGCAAACTTTATTGCAGATCCGGGTCCATTGCCTGTAATTATGTTTCCATCTCTAACTACATCTGCGCTTTTTATTTTTGCACCTGTAAGAAATTGTTCATTACCAGGGTAACATGTAGCAGATTTGCCTTCAAGAATACCCAATTGTCCCAAAATCAAAGGAGCGGCACATATAGCTGCAATAGGTTTACCGTCGAGGGCAAACTTTTTAATTGCAGTTTTTAGACCTTCATGCACATTAAGATTTTTTGTTCCCGGCATACCTCCGGGTAAAATTATCATACCGGCATCCTGTATTGTAATATCCGGTAGTAAAGTGTCGGCTTCAACGGCAATGCCGTGAGCTCCTGTTACGCTGAGGTCTCCTGCAATAGAAACGCTCGTCACATCTAATCGGGCTCTTCTTAATACATCTATTATCGAGATAGCCTCTATCTCTTCAAAGCCTGGTGCCAGAAATAACAGAATTTTATTCATATATAATTTATTTGATATATTATCTAAGTCTGTATTGATACGTAATTGTACCACTTTGATTCTGATTACCATCTATAGCATTAAATCTGGCTTGTTTGGCCGCATTCAAAGCTGCAGTTCTCAAAGTCTGATTATCTGTATTTGTACCTTGCAAAGATATACCTGCAGAGATCACATAGCCCTTAGGATTTACAACTATCTGAACTACAACTATACCTTCCTCCTGTATTGTATAAGAAGGTCTGGGTAACGATCCGCTGATACTTCGGCCACTCAATGAGAAGTTGCCATAACCCTGGCCACTGCCTTTTGTGTTTGTGCTTTCCGGGCTGCCATTTAACGAGCCCTGATTGCCTGTTCCTGAGGTCGCAGTTCCCTGACTTGAAGCAGAGCTACCCGAAGTCTTTGAAAAAACCGAGGCCGTTTGCTTTCTGATTTCAGCTGCTTTCCTTTCCTGTTCCTTTTTAATTCTTTCAGCTTCAAGTCTTTTTAATTCCAGCTCTTTTTGTTTTTTTTGTTCAGCTATTGCAACTGAGTTTTCAATATCCTGGCTAATTAACTCTTCAGCTTTTACCGTTTTAACTTCTTCAACTTCAGGACTGCTTGGTTGTTGGGTCTCTTCTAAAGCCTGAGGCTCAAACTCACCAGTAGATTCTTCAATATTTCCGAAATTTACAAACAAACCTTCTTCACCTTCAGGTTTCATCGATTTCATCCCGAAAAATATAAGTAACAAAATAATTATTGCGTGAATAATAATAGTTACTGTCAGCGCGTATGCATTATCTTTATTAAATGTCATTCTTTCTGAGGTCTTGTAGCAAGAACAAGTTTAAATTTATTCTCGTTGCAAATATTCAGTACTTTTATCAGTTCCTTGTAAGGTATTTTCTCGTCAGCATATAGAGCAACATACATATCAGGCTCAGCAAGTATTCTTTCCTGAAGGAAAGGCTCAATACCTTCAAAATCTATTTGTCTTTCACTTTCATTTCCGAAAGCAACATAATAATTCAGATTCTCGTCAATAGTAACTCTTGTCAGCGGTTTTGCCGAAGTTTGTTTTTTACTTTCTGGTAAAAGCACTTTTATAGCATTAGGATTTACTACAGTCGAGGTTATCATAAAGAAAATAAGCAGCAGAAATATGATATCAGTCATAGAAGCCATGCTGAATCCCGAATCTACTTTTGTTTGTCTTTTTAATGCCATGACTAAATTATTTGACAGGTTCGTTTAACATGTCCATAAACTCCATAGTTTTGTCTTCCATGTCGTTGACTATCTTGCTAACTCTTGATACAAGATAATTGTAAGCAAAATATGCCGAAACCCCGACTATCAAGCCTCCTACTGTTGTAATCATCGCCTCGTAAATGCCGGATGATAAAATAGTTATATCAACATTTGATCCTGCATTTGCCATATCATAAAACGCTTTAACCATACCTGTAACAGTACCCAAAAAACCAATCATAGGAGCACCACCTGCAACCGAAGCTATTAAAGATAATCCCTTTTCAAGCTTGGCTACTTC
>CAZFUO010000011.1:0-4569 GCA_964522065.1 uncultured Bacteroidales bacterium
TACTTCATCAGTTATTACTTCATCAGTTATTACTTCATCAGTTATTACTTCATCATTTGAAGTAATATCTTGTTTATCAAGTCTTGTTACAATAAAAACAACAATGATGAGCAATATCATCATCAGGAGTGGCCTTGATTTGAGTTTCATTTTGATTTAAATATTTTATTTAAACAAAAATAAGAAATCATTCTTAAACAACAGATTTTATAATTGTTTTTTATTTACTTTGCAGATATTGATTTCATACCTGAAAAACAGAAAAACACATGTAATGAAAAGGTCTTGCCTGATATTTATAATGCTTTTTATATTTGGCTTTATAGGGTATGCCAAACAGGATTCCGTGTTTTTTTACAAAAATGGAAAAATCATTTTTAGTGAAAACCTTTCTGAAATTGATAGTCTTACTTTCAGACCTCTCGATTATTACAATACAAAAAGCTCGCTTAAAGTATATGAAAAAATTTTAAGTGAGAGAAATTTGAGCAAATTTGCTGAAATGTTATTTAAAACCGGATACCATAAACAAATTTATTCTTCTACAGTATTTGCTCCTGTTAACTCAGCTTTGGAAAATGTTGACATTAACAATCAGGAATTAATAAACTCAATTGTTAGAAATCATATATCGGGAAATGTTGTCAGGACTAATCAGATAAATGGCAATGATTTGAAAATAAAAATGATTAATAATAAAAACTATGTATTCAGCTCATCAAATGGTACTTTCAGAATAGATGGAAAGCAAATTCTGGAATATGATATTGATACTTCAGACGCTGTTATTCATACAATAAATGAAATTATTCCTTATGTAAAAAATATCAGTGAATATATAAGCCTTAAAAGTGAATTTGACTCAATTCAAGGCTTTTATAATTCTCTATCTGATACCGAGAAAAGCTATCTGGGAAATATTAATAGCGAAGATAGTTTGTTTACAGCTGTAATTCCTGAAAACTCTGCCTGGAATGAGGCTTTGACAAAAGCTCTGCCACTATTTAAAAATCAGACAAAAAACGCAAAATGGTATATTCTGAGAGATTTATTTTTTAACGGAGTTATTTTAAACAATAATCTGGATACAACTATAACTTCTGCATTTGGCAAGGTTATTAATAATCCGGAAAAAATATTCAGAAATATTACTGATACTATTAAATTGTCAAATGGAGTAATACTTAAAACAAGTAGTATGAACCAGATAGATAGTTCAGAAATAAAGAAAACTATAAGAATTGAAGCAGAATCACCCAAATACAGAATTAATTTTACTTGTAATACGAAATCTGTATCATCTGAATATAATTATCTAAGATGCATCCCTACTACAAACAGCGAATTAAATAAAGTAGCTGTTTCTTTTGCTATACCTGATATAATACCGGGCAGGTATAATATTTATGTTGTTATTATACCTGCATCCTATGAAAATCCAACTGATTTGAGGCCAAACAAACTTAATTTCTATATTAACTATATCGAAGAAAACGGAAGTTTAATAAGAAACAGGTTATTAGCATCCAATATCACTACAGATCCGAATACTATCAATAAAATTAATCTTGGGGAAGTAGATTTCCCCAATTCAAGTGTTTTATATGATATTTTAATGGGACCAGAAATAAGAATTAAGATACAAAATACAGCACTCATATCTGAATTGGACAATTTCACAAGACATATGCTTATTGATTGTATTATTCTTGAACCTGTAAAATAGAAATAAATGGTTATGAGAAATATATTCATTTTCATTATTGTACTTTTTATTATTTCAGGAAATTTATCCGGGCAGGATACAATATATGTAATGAAGTCCGGAGCGGTTTCATTCAAAAAAGCTATTGTTGATATTGACAGTATTAGCTTCAGAAATTCTTACAAAGTCAGTTTATCAAAAAAAATGTCTGACGATTCGCGGTTTTCACTTTTTTATAGTGCTTATGTTGCAACAGGTTATGCAGAAAAAATGGATAATGCCATAATCGATGATGAATCTTTTAATGCAGATAGTGATAAACGGCCGTTAATGAATTTCACTGTACCTGAAGAAAGGCCCAGGGAGTTAAAAAGCGGATTTACAGTTTTGGCTACGAGCAATGAAACTTTTGAAAATTATAAAGATTGTCCAGCATGCCCAAATGGTGTAAAAACCCTGGACGATCTTGAAAAGATAGCTGAATATTATTATTCTCAGGTGTTTAATGATGGAAACGGGATTATGGACAGAAAAGACACAAGAAACTATCTGAACAGGTATATTGCATATCACTGCCTTGACAGAGTCCTTAAGCTTAGCAGATTTATCAAAGACTATGACACTCCAAATCAGAATAAGAATATTGATATGTGTGAATATATTTCAACTCTGCTTGATAATTCATTACTTGAAATTAAATTGGACAGAGACTTTAATCACCCTTTAAGCAACTATGGAATATTAAATGCTGTATCAAACCCTGATAATGCAGTGATGTTTACTTCTTATTCAGTAGATGGTGGTTTAAATGGTATATATCACGAAATTACAAAACCACTTATTTACTCTAAAGAGTTTATTGCTGATATTTCATCTAAAAGATTGAGATTTGATGTTGCATCATTTTTCCCGGAATTGGCAACAAACAATATGAGAGGTAATAACCCTGAAGGACTCGCCGACATTGTTGGAAAAACACATGCATATTTATTGCCTGAAGGGTATTTAAAAAATATTTCAGCATCAAAAGAAACTCGTATTTCTTATGTAGGTGCTAGTAGTGCTTATGAGGATTATCAGGGTGATTATTTCTACATTAAATACCCGTACAATTTCACAGTTAAGACTCCGCCTATTCCTGCAGGAACATATGAAGTAAGACTGGCATATCACCCGACTTACAGAAGGGGGACCGATCAGCTTTATCTGGACAGCCTTCCTTGCGGTGGACCAATAAATTTCACTTTTATGGCAACCGACCCCGAAGTTGGTTACGTAACTCCGGGGTCGGATAAGAATGATATTAATGGATATAAAAACGATTCATTGATGAGACTAAACGGATATATGAAGGCACCTGCCAGCTATTTTAGCCCGGAAAACTGGTATGGATATTATGCTTTGGATGCAAGGCACAGCAATATGACTCTTAGAAAAATACTTGGTACTTTTACATTTGACAAAACCGAAACTCATTCACTTGGTATAGTAAGCATAGAGTCGCTATCACTATGGCCACACTTTATACTTGATTTTATAGAATTTATCCCTGTTGACAAAATAAAAACAGAAGACATTTATTGAATCATCACCAGTTACAATACGCTTCAAGTTCCTGAATTGCCTTTATATGTTCATGTTCCGATTCGTACAGATGTTCACGAATTTCGTAAAAAAGCGACATCTCCACCAGATATTCGCTCAGAGATATTTCACCCTTATCCAAAGCTTTATCCAGCAATGACTTATTATCGAGAGCTTTTAGTTTCTCTCGAAAATCATTTACATTTTTCCCAAGCGAAACCGCCCTGGAATGAAGATTTTTTACTTCATTGAAAAATGTAAACCTCATATCTTCTTCCATGCTTTTTACTGCTTCAACTTTTGCTTTAGCATGCTTTACTGTATTTTTATTTTCCCAAAGTGGTATTGATACCCCAACAGAAACACCCTGATACTTCTCTCCTACTACCGATTCACTCATGTATCCGGCGAATATTTTCGGTAGACTTTCTGCTCTGTAAAGCTTTTCTTCTTTTTGGTTAATCTCTACCTCTTGCTTTATCCACTGCAATAATGGATTTTTTAATTCAGCAGTTTTATACCATGTCTCAAAGTCAGTCAATTGAAAGTTAGTATTTATCAAAACCGCTCCAATATCTAAGTCTTTACCGCCGTTTAATACTTTTAACTGCTTAATGAGAGACTCTTTTTCAAATGCAAGTACCTCAAGCTGTTTTGAAATATTCAAAAGATTAATTTCTGTTTTGTTAAGTTCCAGAATGTTTATAAAACCACTTTCAAATTTCTTTTTATAATGATCTGCTAATTGTAAAGCATTTTTTAACCTTTCTGAATATTCTTCAATTAGTACATTCTGATACGAAATATCTGCAAGTAAATATCTTGCCTGCAAAAGAATTTCCTTTTTTTGCTTTTTGTATTCTAATTCAGCCTGATTGTTTTTAAGATTAGAAATTTGATTTCTGTAAACATATGCTGTCGGAAAATCTAGTGATTGCTTTACAGACAAGTCTTTTCTGTTACCAATCGAGGTGGGACTACCCCAGAGATAACCAAATTCAACTTCCGGATTTTCAGGTAATAATCCGGTTTTATTTGCAATCTTAGCGGCAGATATTTGTTTTTTTAAAGATAATAAAGTTGTATTATTCAACTCAATAGCAGCTAAAACTGAATCAGATGAAATAATATCTCCTGCATATAACCCGGTCGTCGCAAAAACGACTGCCATAAACAAAATTATTTTGATTGACTTCATTTTGATGTGTTTTTTACTTCACCATTTTTCATGAATATACCATAAACAATGGGAATAATGTAAATGTTTAAAATTGTCGATG
>CAZFUO010000011.1:4669-9585 GCA_964522065.1 uncultured Bacteroidales bacterium
TTCATGAATATACCATAAACAATGGGAATAATGTAAATGTTTAAAATTGTCGATGTTAGCAGTCCGCCAAGAATTACTTTTGCCATTGGGCTTTGTATTTCGTTACCCGGCAAATCACCTTTAAATGCCAGAGGAATCAATGCCAGAGCAGCGGTCAAAGCTGTCATTAATATAGCATTTAACCTGTCTTTAGATCCATGCGTAATGGTTTCATAAAGAGTATATCCCTGTAATGACAATTTCTGATAATTTGAAACAAGAAGAATACCATTTCGGGTTGCAATACCAAATAAAGTTATAAATCCGATAATTGCAGGAATACTAAGCACTCCCGAAGTAATCCAAATTGCAAAAACTCCGCCTATTAACGCCAAAGGAAGATTTAACAATATAATCCCTGCTAATCTGAAATCTTTAAACTCCTGATATAAAAGCAAAAAGATAATGCAAATAGCCAAGACAGAAGTTAACATCAGTGTCCTTGAGGCACTTGCCTCACTCTCAAATTGCCCACCAAATTCTACACGATAACCTTCGGGTAGCTCAATTTTGTCATTAATAGTCTTTTTAATTTCATTTACAACGCTTCTCAAATCGCGATCAGCAACATTAGCTGAAATAACCAGTTTTCTTTGAACATTCTCACGGCTTATACTGTTTGGACCCGATACAGAAACAATTTCTGCAACCTGATCTAAAGGAACTTTCTTGCCGTCATGAGTATCAATCAAGGCGTTTCTGATACCTTCCAGATTTTGTGTGTAATCTTCATTGAGCCTTAGTGCAAGATCAAAGCTTCGCTGGCCTTCGTAAATATCAGTCATTTTTTCACCTGCAAGAGCAATTTCCACAAATTCATTAAAGTCACTGAGACTTATGCCGTAAGCAGCCAATAATTCTCTGTCAGCTTTAATCTGTATTTGAGGCACTTCTACCTGCTGATCAACATTGACATCAACCAAACCGTCTATACCTGATATTGCCGTTTTTATTTCATTGCCCTTAGAATACATTTTATTTAAATCAGTTCCAAAAAGCTTAATTGCAATATTTGCACGTGTACCCGAAAGCATATGGTCAATACGATGTCCAATAGGTTGGCCTACGGTATATGCAATGCCCGGTATTTCTGAAAGTTTATGCCTTAGATCGGCCATAAATTCAGAGCGTGAACGATCAGCGGTTTCGAAATCGACTTCAATTTCTGCACTGTTAGTGGCCTGAGAATGTTCGTCGAGTTCTCCACGACCGGTTCGTCTGGCTGTACTTTTTACTTCAGGAATACTGAGAAGTTCTTTTTCAACCAGGCTACCTAATCGATCGGTTTCGTCGAGTGAGGTTCCGGGCTTGGTAACTGTCGATAAAGTTAGTGCCCCTTCATTAAACTCAGGCAGAAAACTCCTGCCGAAACCGCTAAAAATCACAAGCGCAGCAATAAATAAAATTATGACTGATGATAAAACAGCTTTTTTGTGTTTTAAAGCCCACTCAAGAGATTTCTGATATAAATGTCCTGTTTTACTGACCAACCATTTTTCTTTTTCGTTTTTACTCAGGTATTTCTCATCTGACAGCATCATTTTTGACAATAACGGGGTAAGAGTCATAGCAACTATCAATGAGACAAATAGCGAAACCACAAAGGCAATACCTAATGGCTTGAGCATACGACCTTCCATACCTGATAGAAAAAACAAGGGAAGAAATGCAACAATTATAATAAGAGTAGCATTAAATATTGAGGCCCTGATTTCACGGGAAGCATCGAAAACTACTGTAAACGATGTTTGTCTTTCTAAAACCGGTTTGGAGTTATTCTGGCGCAATCGTTTATATACATTTTCTACATCTATTATTGCATCATCAACAAGTGAGCCAATTGCTATAGCCATACCTCCAAGACTCATTGTGTTGATATTTATGCCCATAGAATGGAGCACTACGATAGCTCCCAGCAAGGAAAGTGGAATAGCCAGCAATGATATAATTGTAGTTCTGAAACTTCCCAGAAATAAGAACAAAATTATAATCACAAAAATTGCACCTTCTATAAGTGCAGATTTTACATTATTTACCGAGGTCTGAATAAAGTCAGCCTGACGGAATATAGTTGTATTCAACTTAACGTCTGCCGGAAGAGTTTTTTTGAGTTCATTAAGATTTTCTTCAACTCTTTGGGTAACATCAAGAGTGTTGGCATTTGGCTGCTTTGATATAGAAATAATAATTGCTGGTTTGGCGTTTTCTGATGCATGACCCATTTTTGGGGCACTGGCTATTACCACATCTGCTATATCACTTATTCTTACAGGTTTGCCCGAATTTGACTTAATATATGTATTTCCAAGTTCTTCAGGATTTGAGGTTCTGCCAATACCTCTTACTATATATTCATTTTGGTATTCTCTTACAACTCCGCCTGTTGAATTATTGCTAACGCCTTTACATGCATCGGCTAGCTCAGAAAGAGAGACATTGTAGTATTTCATTTTTACCGGGTCTGCATTCACCTGATATTGCTTGTAGTCTCCTCCTATTATTGTTACCTGCGAAACGCCTCCGGTTGCCAGTATCAAAGGTTTGATATTCCATTCGGCTATAGTTCTGAGATCCATCATATTTGTACTGTCAGCCTGCAGGCCTACAAAAAATATCTCACCCATTACACTTGACTGAGGCGCAAGTACAGGTTGACCTACTCCCAGTGGCATTTCTGCCGAAACTGTAATCAGCTTCTCACTTACTATTTGCCTGGCTTTTAGAATATCTGTACCCCAGTCAAATTCTACCCAAACAAAGGAGTATCCCTGTGAGGACGAACTACGGACTCTTCTTACGTCAGTTGCTCCGTTTACAGCGGTTTCGATGGGAAAAGTAACCATTCTCTCAACCTCTTCTGCAGCCATACCATGAGCATCAGTCATAACCACGACTGTGGGTGCTGTAAGGTCCGGAAAAACATCTACATCCATGTGATTTGCGGTTTTAATTCCGACAATCACCAACACTAACGAACAAATTAAAATGATGTATTTGTTGTTAAGTGCAAACTTTATGATATTGTTTAGCATGTCTTTGCGGTTTAATGTACGTGTCCTGAATGTGCATCGAGGGCACCTGTTGCCTGCGCAAGTTTAATTGACATAGCTCCTCTGGTAACAATACTGTCACCTGACGTAATACCGTTGAGTATCTCTACATACTTTCCATCGTTAGCTCCTGTCTTTACTTCTCTCTTTTCATACATCTCAGTATGCACTTTTACCCAAACATAAAAATTGCCCTGTTCTTCAATTATTGATGAAAGCGGTATTGTAAGTGCTTGTTTGTTTGTTATCGTTTTTAGAAAGATCTTAACAAAGCTACCCGGTACTAAATCGCCTTTATTATCTACCTGTAAATTTACGGGAATCATATAACTATCTGAAGTTGCCGATTGGCCCCTGGAAAGTATTTTTCCGTTTAACTCACTCAATTCATATGTTTTACCAGTACCAGGTACCTGAATTACTGCACCATTTATACTACCTGTCACCCCTGCGTATCGTTGAGAAACTTCAGCTGTCAACTTAAGAGTCTTACTTTGAGCAACAGTCATAACAGTCTGCCCTTCATCAACATACTCCCCATTCTTCACAAAAATCTGCTTTACGAAACCACTGATTGGGCTGACTACTTTCTGACCGGAGACTCCTGAGTTAGATTTTAAATTATCATAAACAGCCTTTGCGGTTTCGTATTGATTTTTAGTATTTTGAAATTCCTTTGCAGAAACAATTTTATCTGCTGACAACTCTCTGGCTCTGTTGTATTCTGCCGAAGCTTTTTCGTAGTTACTTTTAGCTTCAGCATATTTAACACCTACACTATTTTCTGCGAAACCGCTACCTGAAACAGTTGCGAGCGACTGGCCGGCTTTTACATCAACTCCTTCAAGAGTATTATCTGAAGCAAATCTGATAGTGCCCGATGACTTTGCAACAACTACAAATTCACTTCCCTGCGATGGCTCAACCAGAGCTGTTGTTTTTATAATTGTTCCCATTGGTTTTATTTGGGGGCATTCACATGAAAAATCAATTTTCTTACATTGTTCATGTGTAAAAACTACCGAATTTGGGTGGTCATGGTCATCTTTTGCTTCGGTGGCTGAATGATTATCTTCTTCGTGATCATGACCTTCACTTTCGTGATTGTGATTATTGCATGCAGATATAACAAATATCAAAACAGCAATATATAATAATCTGAATTTCATTTTATTACAGTTTAATTACTTAGTTTAAAATAAAGACATACTATCAGGATAACACCTGTAGTACTACATCGATATATAAATAAATATTAAACTGCAGGGGGACCCCTTAGTGAAGTTGACGCAAAAAATGGTGAAGTATAGAAATTTAAATATGAATCGGAAAAGTCAGGTTTATTTGTTACCGGCTCATCTATACTTGTAAGAAAGGTTAAGATTATAAAATTTAACTCATCAAAATGACTGTGGTCTGCATCATGGCAAGTGCAACCTCTTAATGTATTAACAGCCTGACTTGGAATATATTCCCCAAGTAAACACAAGTTTGTTGAAGTACCTGACTGTTCATTTTGATGGCTACAGCATCCTGATGGCAGACTTTGATGTTCAGAGTGCGAAGAATACGATACTGAATGCTCGTTAGCAAGACAAAGATGATCAGGGTGATGATGATGCGGCACTATGGCATGCATCATAACTGATATGATGGCCAATAAAACAAATGCCGATGCAATTTTCTTTTTCACCTGAATACGATTATCTCACTTGTCGCAAAAGTATTATTTTTTGGGATACTAAACAATATAAATGTTGTTAAAGCTCAAATCTCTTATCCCAATCAAATTGTTCAGTATTAACTAGCCTTACATGTGAGTGAAAA
>CAZFUO010000011.1:9685-27039 GCA_964522065.1 uncultured Bacteroidales bacterium
TCTCTTATCCCAATCAAATTGTTCAGTATTAACTAGCCTTACATGTGAGTGAAAATCAGGATGACATGTGTTAACAATATAGTTGTATTCCTGAGGAATTAATACAGATGGAACTTTTAGTATCAATGATTCTGAATTATTATACCAATTTGACCCTATTTCCTGTAATTTTCCATAGCCCGAAATTCTACGCCAATCTGATGGTAGTTTGTCACAATTATATTGTCTTATTTTATTTGACTTGTCAGGTAGATTAATTATCATGATTTTATATATAGAATTAAAGACCAAACCACTACGGTTAGCCAATTGTTCGAGGGCAGCTAATGCTCTTGACTCACTGGCATATAAAACCATTTGACCATTCATATTCCATCTTCCGGCTATTCCGGATGGATTTAAATTATCAGCAAATTTTGAAATACAAATACGATATACTAACATAATTCAGGCATTATCTCCGTATTCAATATTTATCAATCTGCTTTCAATTAACCTTATTCCTGATACTGTTCCAAGTAAATCAACAGGCCTTAAACCATCCAGCATTAAGTTTTCTCTTGTTAACCACTGTTCAAATTGATTTGCTGTTCCGAACATCTTTACTCCTGTTTTAAATAATGATGTCAAGAGCAGTACCTGCTCACCAATATTTTCAGCAAGTGTAACCTTCTTAGACATATAACTTCTTAATGTCTTAGGAGTCATATGTAATATTCCTGAAAGCAACTCATTACTTAACCCGCTATCTTCCTTTAAGGCTAAAATAGAATTGCTATCGAGTGATTTATTAATTAGCGAATAAGCAACTTCACTCTCTGTCAGCTTAGTAACATTATCGTTATCGCATTCTTTTATATTATATTCTTTCATAAGAATTGTAAATAAATATCCAGATAAATCAGTATTAACCGAATACAAAAATAGGAAATTTTACCCAGCAATGCAAGTATTTTTACCCGTTACCACATAACAATGTCTCAATTTTCTTTGTTAAAATATCAGAATCCAAACAAAATTAAATCAAATTGATAGTACATTTGTGTCCATAATAAAAGAAAGAACACAAATTTCATGAAAAAGAACTTTTATATCAGACTTACAATAATCACCTTATTATTTATAGGAATATCAGATGGTTTAATTGCTCAGCGTCACGTTGACAAACTTGATCGCGGACTGGTGACCACAATAGCTCAAAACGGAATTGGTAACTTTATCAGCTGGAGAATTCCTGGTGAAGAGTATTATGATGTTACCTACAATCTGTATGCTGACAACACTAAAATAGCTTCAAATCTGAAAGTGTCAAATTTTGTTCACACTTCAGGAACAGCTTCCACTAAATATCAGGTTAGCCCTGTAATACGTGGAGTTGAAGGAGACAAAAGCGAAATGGCATCTCGATGGAGTGGCACAGACACATACTCATTAACAGGTTTCACTACCGGCTATCGGGATATCCCCGGCCAAATCGTTACCGACCGTGCAGGCCTCAATGCAACTTCTGAATATGAGTTTAACGATGTTGTGGCTGCAGATGTTAATGGTGACGGACAGATTGAATTAATCTGCAAAAGAAATTACACAGGAGATCGATATATTACCACCAACACGACCCGTTTTAACCGTATCGAAGTGATTACCCTTTCGGGAGTACGTCTATGGTGGATAGATCTTGGACCTAATTTACAAGCCGGTCCCGACGAGCAATGGGATGCTATATCATTTGACTGGGATATGGATGGAAAAGCTGAAGTATTGATGCGTGGTGCTGACAATATGATTATTCACAAGGCAGACGGAACCACTTTAACAATAGGTGACAACCCTGCTTACGACTCCCGCACAATCAGCAATACCCAATATACCAGCGTCGGTAACGAATACTTGCTTTACATTAATGGTGAAACAGGTGAGCCATACCCAATAGGTGATAATGACAAACTCTGGATAACCTATCCACTTAAACGCTACGAAACAGGAGAAAACTCATTGGCTGTTTGGGGAAAAGATGGTGATGGAGGTCACCGTGCAACCAAACACTACTTCGGTGCACCTTATCTTGACGGACAGAAGCCTTCAATATTCCTCGGTCGTGGCACCTACACACGTCATAAGTTTGCAGCATTTGATGTGAACCCTGCTACACACAAACTATCACAACGTTGGTACTGGACAAACAACATTGGCAGTAGCCCATGGTTTGGCCAGGGTTATCACAATTTTGCAATTCAGGACGTAGATATGGACGGAAGAGACGAAATCATGTTCGGTTCGATGACTATAGATGACAATGGCAAAGGACTTTCAACCGTAGGTTTTGGCCATGGTGACGCTCAACATTGCGGTGATCTTGACCCGTTTCGTTGGGGACTGGAACAGTTTACCTGTAATGAAAATGCACCAAACATGAATTACCGTAACGCAACCACCTCCGAGATATATTACCGCTCACAAGGCACTACTGATGATGGCCGTGCACTTATGGGTAACTTTTCAAACAGCTACCCGGGTTGCGAGGGACGTTCAGTTAACACTGGTTTTATCAGTTCGGTTGCCGACAAAGCAATAAGTGAAATCACAGCAGAAAATTTTATCGCCTGGAGCAATCTCAATTTTCGCATTTACTGGGATGGTGACCTTCTGGATGAAGTTCTGGATAGTCCGGGCACAGCCAGATCGCCAAAGATTGACAAGCCGGGAGTAGGACGAATATTTCTTTCAAACGCTGGTAATATGAATAATGATTCTAAGAATAACCCTTGTATGAGCGGAGATATTCTGGGAGACTGGCGCGAGGAAATAGTAATCCGTAACGGTACAGGTATGCGTATTTATACCTCAAATTACACCACACCTTATCGCATTCCTACTCTATGGCACGACCATGGTTACAGGCAGGCTATGGTTTGGGAAACCATTGGTTATAATATACCACCTCATACTTCATACTTTCTTGGAGACCTGGAGGGCATAACTGTACAACAACAGGTCGCATTTTAGTAACAAATGGTGGTACTATCGGTTCCGAAAATACGGACAAGCAAGTATTAGTCTATGAAAATCAAAACAATACAATATCGGTAGAAAACGGAGTCAGCCCATGGAGTGTTATATTTAATGTACCATCATGGACGCAAGGACAAAATGGTTCTGAAACCAGCTCTAAAATCGCACCGGTTACCAACTACTACACCACGACTGTGACAGGAGGAGCTTTTTCAGGCTCAATGCGACTGATTAAACAAGGTGAGGGAGAGCTAATTTTGCCAAACGTAGAACAACAATACAGCGGAAATACCGATATTTGGAACGGCACGCTTACATTCAATGGCAAATTACTAAAATCAACACTTTGGCTAAATCGCCACACTTCACTCAATTCAAAAGGCGGACAATTCAGAAGCATCAGAGCAAACTACAACTCAACTATAAGACCTGGCGGCAAAGATACCATAGGAACCATTACAACGGACACTCTTATTCTCGGATTTGGCTCACGTCTTCAGATAGATCTTTCAAATAATAATTTAGCTGACAAGATAAATGCCGGATACCTTTCTATTGAGACAAAGACATGGAAGTACGGGCCAAAATATCTATCACCTGTCATTGAATTTGTCGTAGGAAACCTAACAACCGGTACTTATGATTTAGGCAAGATTGACACCATTGTCGGTAAAATATCCAATATCGTTATTGAAGGCATCGGTACGAGCATGAAAGCTTCGCTATCACATATTGACAATCATTTATACCTTACCATAGCGAATATTCGCGATGCTTCCTCAATAATATGGAACGGCAGGGAGAGCTCAATTTGGGATTTCTCACTCTCGAAAAATTTCACATCAGCTGCCGATACTACTGCCACATCCGAATACTTCGTTACCGGTGACAAGGTTCTCTTTGATGCCACCGGAATCCAAAGAAACATTACTCTTAAGGGCGAGCTGGAAGCAGACAGTATCATTGTAGATGGCAATCTTTCTTATAATTTCGGAGGAACCGGGGCTATTATTGGTGCATCCAAACTAATCAAACGTGGCACCGGAACCCTAACAATTACCACCGACAATTCCTACACAGGAGGTACACGCATTAGCGGGGGGACAGTTATAGTTTCTTCGCTGAGCAATGCTAACCTGGCACTTGGTCAATTAGGTGGAGTTAGTACATCACCCACAAAATTCATTATCGAGAATGGAGCTACTCTTCAAACTTCAGGTACAGTCACACAGGGTTCTTTTATGCAAATGGCTGGTGAAGCCGGTGGTATAATCAATAATTCAGGCGATTTTATTGTTAACAAAACAATCAGTGGCACTACACTGACCAAAAAGGGTACGGGGTGGATGAAACTTAATACAAATAACAGCATAGACCGACTAATTATTGCATCAGGTACGGTGCAGTGCATAGCAAGCTCTTTGCCCGGAAAAACAGTCGAATTTCAAAACGGCACTCTGCTTGAAAACACAAGCACTAGCTATGCAATCCATGTACCCAAGGGTATGAGTGGCACACAAACTCTGGTAAATAACGCCACCTTTACAAACAAGGTTACAGGTGAGGGTACACTTACCATTAACTGCCCTATTGTTAAGGGAACAGGTTGGTTTGCTACACGTACCCGAATAAAAGATGACTGGAGTCAATTTGAAGGCACAATAAATGCTGTAGGAAGTCATGGAACAACTGACCCTGATCCACGTTTCACTCTTGACACATCAACAGGCTTGGCCAAAGGCACACTGAATATTTCAGGTAATACAACAGTTCAGAATACTGGTAAAACCTTTTCAATAGGTGTGGTTTCGGGAGGTGGAAAATTAGGAGGCTGGGCATCATTTGCTAACGATGGTGCTTCTGGTACCAACACCTGGAGACTTGGTAACGAAACAAACTGGAGCTGGGCGGGTATTGTTACAGCCAATTCAAACTTCATTAAAACAGGTAGCGGCAAGGTTAGCCTCACAGGTACGCATAACCACACTGGTTATACTATTGTCGAGGCAGGAGAACTTTTTATAAGTGGTAATACCGTAAAACTGGGAACAGGTGCTCTCACTGTTAAAAACTCAGCAACTCTGAGTGGCATCACCGGCACCGGAGCTCTTTCAAACAGTGTTTACACCTTCGATTCAGGTTCAACTCTTCACGTAGGAGCCAATGCCACATCCACTACTGGTACAATCGATTTTGGCGGTAAAAATGTTACAGTGTCTAAAGACGCAATTGTAGAACTTGGTATTTATTCAACACAAATCTTTACCACTTTAAAAAACATCAACAAATTCACTATGAATGGTACTATCCGCATTAAATGGAGCAATTGGACACCTACTATTGGTGATAGTATCCAATTGTTTCAGAATGTAATTACTTTTGCCGGAACACCAGTTCTTGAAAGCAATGTGATTGATTTGGATAAAGGTCTTTTTTGGGATACTACCGACCTTGCAACTAAAGGGATATTACGTGTCACAAATGTTAATGGATTGGAGAAAACTAAACATTCATTGTTAAAAGCATACGTAATTAACCGCAAAGTCTTTGTACCCGGTGCTGATGAAATCCGTATATATTCATTGAAAGGCCTTCGAATAGACCCCTCAACAATGCTGAATACGGGTACCTATATTGTAATTGCAGATGGGCAATCTATAAAGGTTAGTGTCGAATAAAAAAACATTAACCTTGAAAACTAAAACTTATCATCCAGTTTATTCCAAACTTATCGGTAAACATTCCAAAATATTCACCCCAAAATGTATTATTCATAGGCATTGTAACTTTACCGTCTTTTGATAGGCTAAAAAATAACCTGTCGGCTTCTTCTCTGCTTTCGACTGATACAGAAACGGAGAAATTATTACCTTGCACAAAAAATTGTGAAAAGGACTCTCCACAATCACTACCCATCAATACAGAATTGCCTATAGGCAATCCAACGTGCATAACTTTGTCCTTATCACCCTCAGGAACTTTATAATTTTCACTTTCAGTAATTTCACCAAAACGACTGAAATAGTTAAAGTCACCACCTATTGCAGCTTTATAGAAGTTAAATGCTTCTTCGCAATTGCCATTAAAATTTAAATAAATGTTTGAAGTTACCATAGTTTATTGTTTTAACATGATTTGTATTTATCATTTAAACCTTTACCACCTAAAATCATTGGTTTGATTTTTTCCAACCTTTTCTGCCTGGTGACATCTTGTTTAGCATCGTTCAAATATAGTAAATACTCTTTTTGTTTACCCGGGGACAATTTATTGAAGGCGTTGCCAAAATCGCTTTCTTTATCAAATGCTTCATTCAATATTTTGGGCAACTCAGGCATTATCAATTTCTCCGGCTTAATTTTCAGACCTTTCTTTTCAACTTCAATAGCTTCGAGAATATATTCTGTAATTTTCTTTTCTTCAATTTGATCTAATGAAGTAAACCTCCATTGCCTCAAGGATTTTGTAACACCTTCCTGTGCACTAACGAGTACATTGTATTTGTCACTAAGAAATACACCATTGTAAAACCACAAAGCAACAAAGTTTTTAAATGCACCATAGCTTAAAACATTTTTCCCATTAAATGTAAAAACTTCACTACCCCATTTAATTGTTTTTTCCAGTGGTGCTTTATATATAATTGAAGCCAACAAATATATTTCTTCAGTATATTTATGACTTTCCATATCTATTCTCTAAATATCCAATTGTCTCTTTTACAATATTTTCAAGCACAAGCAAATTTATATCAGAGAGTTTTTTAATATAAATACATGCTTTACCCATTTTATACTTGCCCAAATCTTTTAGCAAATACTCATGCTCAGGTAATCCTGAATAAACATATAATGAAATTGCTGCTTTTCTGGGTGAAAATCCAACTAATGGCCAATCTCCCTCTTGTTTACTTCTATCAGATTTATAATGATACTTGCCGAAACCAATAATTGAGTCACCCCATATTTTTGGTTCAAATCCAGTAAATTTCTGCATCAAGCATAATAAATCAAAGCTATCGCTTTTCTTTTGTCCACTCTCAACAAAACTATTTATAAAATCTGTCACATTTAATTGTGTAACTTTTGTTTTTAGTTCTGCCATGTTTTTTTTGTTGCTATAACAAATGAAAGAACAAAAGTTAAAAGATTTTGTTTAGTTTCATGATACAGAAATTTACCTTCTCATAAATCGGCATTCATTACCTTAACCCAGGTATTTATAAAATCTTTGATGAATTTTTCTTTACTATCGTCTTGAGCATATAGTTCACAATAAGCACGTAAAACAGAATTTGATCCAAACACCAGATCAACTCTGGTTGCTGTCCATTTTAATTGTTTTGTTTTACGATTTACAATATTGTATAAATTATCAGACACTGGTTGCCATTCATAATTCATATCTGTAATATTTACAAAAAAATCATTACTTAACACCCCGATCTTGTCTGTGAAAACACCATGTTTAGAAGATCCGTAATTTGTGCCCAACACACGCATGCCTCCTATTAAAACTGTCATTTCAGGAGCAGTTAGCCCCATAAGCTGTGCTCTGTCAAGTAGCAATTCTTCTGATTTCACAACATAGTCTTTTTTTTGCCAATTTCTGAATCCGTCATGAATTGGTTCGAGAACAGCAAAAGATTCAACATCTGTCATTTCCAATGTCGCATCACCACGACCATATTTGAAAGGAACTTTTATATCCATACCGGAATCTTCAGCTGCTTTTTCAATCGCTGCACTCCCTCCTAAAACAATCAAATCGGCCAGACTAATTTTCTTAGTCAATCCTGACTGTAATTCTGCTAATTTATCCAGAACTTTTTTGAGTCGTGAAGGTTCGTTTCCTTCCCAATTTTTTTGAGGAGCTAGTCGTATTCTTGCTCCATTAGCTCCACCTCTGTAATCAGAGCATCTGAAAGTTCTTGCACTATCCCATGCAGTATTAATAAGCTCCGTAGAACTGAGTCCAAGTTTAAGAATTTTCGATTTCAAATCTTCGATTTCAGCATCAGAAAGTGTGTAATCTACTGTAGGAATTGGGTCTTGCCAGATTAAAGCCTCAGCAGGAACATCTGCTCCTAAGTATCTAGATTTAGGTCCTAAATCTCTGTGAGTTAATTTAAACCAGGCTCTGGCAAATGTTTGTGCAAAATACTCAGGATCTTTATAAAATTTCTCAGAAATTTTACGGTATTCTGGATCCATTTTCATCGCCATATCTGCATCTGTCATCATGGGATTACGTCTTACACCAGGCATGTGTGCATCAAAAGGCTTATCTTCTTCTTTTATATCAATTGGCTCCCATTGCCATGCACCAGCAGGACTTTTCTTTAATTCCCAATCATATGTAAGTAATAAATAGAAGTAATCGCGGTTCCACCTGTCGGGATGTGTAGTCCAGGCTCCTTCCAAACCACTGGAAACTGTGTGTTCAGCATTACCTTTACCTTTTGGATTAATCCAGCCAAAACCCTGATGTTCAACAGATGCTCCTTCAGGGGATGGACCTAAAACTGATGCATCACCGTTACCATGAGCTTTTCCAACAGTATGACCACCCGCAGTTAAGGCTACAGTTTCTTCGTCGTTCATGGCCATTCTTTTAAAAGTTGCCCTGACATCTTTAGCAGTTCTTAAAGGATCTGGCTTTCCGTCAACTCCCTCTGGATTAACATATATCAATCCCATCTGAACAGCGGCTAAAGGGTTTTCAAGAGATTCACGATCTTTATCATCAGTATAACGGTTTTCTGTCGGTGCCAGCCATTCTTTTTCTGCACCCCAATAAATATCTTTTTCAGGATGCCAGATATCTTCTCTTCCACCTCCGAAACCAAAAGTTTTAAATCCCATTGATTCGTAAGCCATATTACCTGCAAGTATAAACAAGTCAGCCCAGGATATTTTATTTCCGTATTTTTTCTTAACAGGCCACAATAACCTTCTTGCCTTATCCAGATTCACATTATCAGGCCAGCTGTTTAATGGTGCAAAACGTTGATTTCCTGTATTGCTACCTCCTCTGCCGTCGGCTGTACGATATGTTCCTGCACTATGCCATGCCATTCTAATCATTAAACCGCCATAATGTCCCCAATCTGCAGGCCACCAATCCTGGCTGCTTGTCATAAGTTGTTTAAGATCACTTTTAAGAGACTCCAAATCAAGTTTTTTAAACTCTTCACGATAATTGAAACCACTTCCCAATGGGTTGGTTTTAGTGTCATGTTGGTGTAATATATCCAGATTTAACGAATTTGGCCACCAACTCATAACCGAACTACCAGTATCGGTATTTGCTCCATGCATTACCGGACATTTTCCTTTTTTTGAAGTTTCCATGGTATATAGTATTTCTGCTAAATATAATGCAAATCAACAACTTAAACAAATTAACTGTTTATTTTTTCGTATAACCTTGAGCTTATTCTTTCAGCCCTTAACAACAACAAAAATCCTGCAGCAATCTCTATCAACGCAAAATAATTTACATGTATATTGGTTGACTTTGTTACATTAACAACATTGTTAATCATTTCTGTTTTTGAATCAGTCTTGTAATCGTATGTAATAAAATCACCTGCACCATTCATCAAAAGAAGCACCCCTAAAACAATGACAAGTACATGATAAATCATTTTATTATCTGAATACTCTGGTAAACTACTATCATCATCAAGCTTTAGCAGTTTAATAAGGTGGTCAGTTCTGAACAAACAAAGCCAGGATACAATTAAAGGCAAAAGAAAGCTTAATAGAAAGGTCATAAATGTTGCGAACATCATTAACGACATCACTGCACCGTTTCCCGACAATATAAAAGACAACATCCCAAAACCGGAAAATAAGATCCCTAAAGCCATTACGGTTTTCCATAAAGCAATTAAACCCATGATTTTTATTACAAGAGAAAAGATGTTTTTTGATTTCATAAATTGTGTTTTTATTTAGATTGACTTCAAATATATACATTTCTATTTACATATCAATAACTCATACCACATTTATGGTATAACAATTACCAAACCAGAGGCATTTTAAAACAAATGCTTTTTACTCAAATTTGCATAAACAATTTTAAGTACAATTTTAAATACAAAATATATGGCAGACTTAGTTTTCAGTGTTGAAGGATTATCAGAATCACAAACAAGATTAAATACAAAAGCAAGACAGTTTAGTATAATAGTTGACGAACCGCCAACTTTAGGAGGAAGTGATCTGGGAGCAAATCCGGTTGAGTATTTATTGGCAAGCTATGCCGGTTGCGTTAATGTCATGGCCCATTTAATTGCCAAAGAACTAAATATAAATCTGAAAAAGCTTACAATTAAAGTTGATGGAAATATTAATCCTGACAGGCTTTTCGGAAAATCTTACGAAGACAGAGCAGGGTTTAAGCAGATAAATCTTAGTTTGCATCCCGAAACAGATGCATCTCCCGAACTGCTGAAAAGATGGCTGATAGAAATTGAAAACCGCTGTCCGGTTAATGACAATTTGGTTAATCAGACTCCGGTAAATGTTAGCATTAATTAAAATAAACACCCCGATTATACATTAATAAAAGTGCATGACCGGGGTGATTTGTATTTTCAATTTTCTGTTACTGCATTCCGGAAGTTACGGCTTCCTTGTTGATTTTTTTAATCAAACCTTGCAAAACCGCACCCGGCCCCAACTCTGTAAAATCAGTTGCACCATCGGCAATCATAGCTAAAACAGACTGAGTCCAGCGCACCGGAGATGTTAGCTGTGCAATCAGGTTTATTTTTATGATTTCAGGATCTGTCTGAGGTAATGCATTTACATTTTGATAAACAGGACAAACCGGAGCTTTAAATGGTGTTTTTTCAATTGCGGAGGCAAGTTCCAGTCTGGCTGGTTCCATAAGTGGAGAATGAAATGCTCCACCAACATTTAATTTCAATGCTCTTTTTGCACCGGCTTCAAGTAATTTCTGACAAGCCAAATCAATACCTTCATTGCTACCTGATATAACTACCTGACCCGGACAGTTATAATTTGCAGCAACTACTACTTCATTTGTAAAAGCAGAACAGATTTCTTCTATTTTTTCATCAGGCAATCCCAATACAGCAGCCATAGTTGAGGGGTTAGCCTCACAAGCCTTCTGCATAGCTAATGCTCTTTGATATACCAGTTTAAGACCATCTTCAAATGACAAAGCTCCCGATGCAGTCAAAGCTGAGAACTCACCAAGTGAATGCCCTGCAACCATTTCGGGTTTGAATGACTCACCTAATTCTGTTGCTAATACGACAGAATGTAGAAAAATAGCAGGTTGAGTTACTTTTGTCTGCTTTAATTCTTCATCAGAACCGCTAAACATAATGTCTGTTATTCTGAAACCAAGAATCTCATTTGCTTTTTCAAATAATTCGCGGGCTTTATCTGAAGTTTCGTACAGATTTTTGCCCATTCCTGAAAATTGCGCTCCCTGACCGGGAAATACGTATGCTTTCATATTTTGAATATTTTTTACGCTGCAAATGTAACACAAAAAAGTTTTTCATTAGCTTTGCCACGCCAAAAACCTCAACCACAAATCTAATGAAAAACATCAGGACTCTTTTCTCTTTTTGCTTTTTCTTAAGTATCTCTACATTTAACTATGCATATAACAATATCTGACCGCGGTTTCGACTGACAGTACCGAATTCAGATTAGAAAGAGTTTTAGAACAAGCTTTTAAAGTTGACAACTATATCAGGTTTATAAAACATCCTGATTACTGGAACAATACTGTGGTTGGCGGAAAATCAAGGCCAAGCAATATATGGACACGTGCGGTTTTCTATGAAGGACACATGGCCCTTTATGATATTTCAAAAGATACTGCTGTTTTTAATTATGCATATAATTTATCTCTTATTACTCCACAGGGAATTTGTTTACTTAATAAACAAATTATCCCTGACGATAATTACACTTTTATGGTTTCAGGATTAAAACCGGGTATGTATCTTGCTATTATTTCAGGAGCTAAAAGTATCAAAGTGAAGGTAATGATTCTTTGATACTTCCATCTTCTCCAAATTCAAGTTTATCCATACATACCTCACGATGGTAACCGGCAGACCAGCCCATTTTTATGGCGTTAGGTCTGCGGAAACGATGATAAACTATATACCACTCATCTTTGCCATTAACCTTTATTACAGAATTATGTCCTGTACCAAAAATACCGTTTTCAGGATTTTTTGATATTACAAGATTATTCTGAGGTATTTCAAGTGGGCCTATTGGAGATTTTGAAGTTGCATATCTTACTCTGTAATCCTCACTTCTGGTATCATTTTCAGACCAAAGAAAATAATATAAGCCATTTCTGTAAAATATCTCAGGAGCCTCTCTATAAGTACGATTAGGTGTTAAAACCTTAATTGTTTCTTTTTTTACCGAAACCATATCTTTGTTAAGCTCTGCAACAGCCAGGTATCCGCTTCCCCAGTACAAATAATCCTTGCCCGAAACCGGATCGTGAAAAACATCCGGATCTATTTCCTGACCGTTTTTACGACCATCAGGTTTAAAATCAATTATAGGTTTGCCAATAGGATCTCTGAATGGGCCTTCAGGATTGTCTGAAACTGCAACCCCGATTTTTTTTGCTGCAGAAAAATAATAGTAATACCTATAATTATTATTTACTTTTTTTTCAATTATAGTGGGTGCCCAGGCATTTTTTTCTGCCCATTTGGTATCTTTTTTTAAGTCTAAAATCACACCTTCATCTTTCCAGTTTTTTAGGTCGGCAGACGAAAAGGCCTTAAAATTATAACCATCCCAATTATGAATGCCGTCTGTAGTCGGGTAAATATAATACTTACCGGTTTTATTTGAATATAAGACCTCGGGGTCTGCATAATATCCCTCAATAACCGGATTGTTTTTATTATCAAATGGAACATAATATCTGTCGGCTCCCGGTGTACTCATTTCTATCTTTCTGATTGAGCCATTCTTTTGATGTTCAAGATATTCAGCACAAACCGATCGACTGTAACTCCCTCCTTGCGTATTCAATCCGCCATTATGATAAAAGAAATACCATTGTCCCTTAAATTGACATATTGCAGGATGTATTGTATTACTGTTTCCGGCAATTTCTGTAAGTAAACCTTTATATTCATAAGGTCCTTCAATGTTATCAGCCATTGCATATGCTATTTTTTCAGGGAATTCTGTAGCGTATGTCAGGTAATACTTTTTGTTATACTTATGCACCCAAGGAGCCTCGGTAAAACTAAATCCGGGAAAATTAATAGTCTTTATTTCTCCGTCAATTTCAATCATATTATCTTTTAATTTCGCGTAGTAGCAAATTCTGTTTCCCCAGAATATCCATGATTGACCATTATCGTCAGTAAAAATAGCAGGATCTATACATACCCACGAATGAGTTGCTCCAAAACAATCCTTATTTGTTAACAGCGGTTTCCCAAGAACATCTTTGTAAGGTCCTTCAGGTTTGTCCGAAACCGCAACTCCTATACCCGATCCGTTTGTGCTTATATACCAATAATACTTACCATTTTTATATTCAACATGTCCTGCATAAGCTGCTCCTGTCCTGTCCCACTTAAAATCTGTTACTTTTAAAGGTGTTGGATATTCAGTCCAGTTTACCATGTCAGTTGTCGAAAACACACACCAATCTTTCATTTTGTAGCCTTTCAACCCTCCTTCTGCATCGTGTCCCGTAAATAGCCAAAGGGTATCACCTTTTACTAAAGTAGCAGGGTCTGCAGTATATTTATGAGTAAAAATCGGATTGCCTGAAGTCTTGAAGCTATAAGGTGAATCCATTTGATTTAGAATATCCTGAGGTACTCCACCCCATTTCTTTTCTAATCTTTTTGCCTCGCTCGCGGTAATACTGATTACACTACCGTGTCGTGGATTGAAATTTTTATTAAAACTTTCAGGTGTTGCAGAAAACTCAAACAAATCTTTACTTCTTTGAAATTCAAACCGATGATCACGATATAAATCATACATCAGTATATACTCATCTTTATCATTTAGTTTGAAAATACTCGATCCCTCTACTGAAACCCTTTTTGAAGAATATGCGTCAAGATACTTAAATTGTTCTTTCCATGGTCCTTTAAGCGACTTACTTGTTGCCTGCTGAATACCATTTGCAAACTCTTTACCAGAACTATCTTTAGTATTCCCTTTGTAAAAAAAGTGGTAAAGGCCATCTTTAAAAATTATATCACCATCAATAGCACCATATTTTGCTCTGAACATTAATTTTGGAACGGCCTCAAATGCAGTAAAGTCTTTACTTGCATATGCGCAATAAAAATCAAGAAACTCGTTATGCCTGAATCTTACAGTAAAGTAAACCAGATACTTTTTTACGGTCGGATCATAAATAGTCTGAGGCGCCCAAACCCATTTGATATTTTTAAATTTACCGGGATAGGTTTTCTCAAGGTCTATTGCCTTATGACTCCAGTTAATTAAATCGCCTGATTTCATAAGTATAATTCCGGGATTGTAATCCCAGCCGTTTTTAACAGTAAACATATCGGTTGCTACCATATAAAACGACTTATTGTCTACTCCTCTTAGTATATGCGGATCTCTTATACCTCCGGTTATAGATATTGTATCAGAAGCAATAATAGGATTATTCTTGTTGAGAGCAGACCAGTTTACGGCATCTGCACTAACAGCAAATCTTAACTGTTCTTGTTTATTCTTGTCGCCCGAGCCTTCAAAATATGCAAACAGATAGCCTTTAAACTTTTCATTTACAGGCACGTTATCAGCCAGAACACGAACACTATTTAAAATAAAAATGGACAAAAATAACAGGGTAATGTTTTTCATCAGGTATTCTTTTTTTTAATTTCCCTGCGAAATTAGAAAAAAACCCCCAATTTACATAACAGCTATCTTTTTTCTTCCAACAATATAAATGCCTTTTCTTAAGCCTTTTGTAGCATCTTCGGCCTTAACTCCGGTTTTTACTTTTATACCACTTATTGTATAAACATCAACATGTTCATCCTCGTCATTCAAGACATTTTCGACAGAAGTGGGTTTTGAATAGTCATTATTGTTAGTCAGATAAATATCGCTAAAAACTATAGGGGAACCGCCATAAGACCATACTCCTGCAATATATATATGTGACGTTGCCAACTTAGTGGTTGTACCAACTTTTACTACTGAAGATAGATTTACAACAATCTGTCTGTTTGAACCAAACGAAGTCTCAGAAGGTTTAGACCAATAATTATTTTCATCGAAAAGTTTAAACACAGCTCCACTGCTTGTTGTATTGGCAAGTTTAATTACAAGATATTTATATCCGGACAAATCTATCCCACTGCTATAAGACCATCCTCCAAATCCATACTGCCCGGTAATCAATGTTTTAGTGGTTTCGTTGAAAGTCCCTGTAGAATAAATTGATGGATTAAACAGTTCTTTTGTAAATGGGAAATAAGAAGTTTTTATGTTCAGTTCGAGGCTGTATGGATCGCCCAAACCTCCCTGAAAAGTAACCAGCACTTTAGACTCTCCGTTTGCCTTTGCAAACATCTGTCCATTTTTAATTGACAGCACATCTTCTGATGAAATATTATACTTTGCTCTCAATGTAACATCTTCAGTATGGCCATCCATATAAACAGCAGTTATAGTAAAACTTTTAGTACTTCCTGTAAGAAGGCTGATATCAGTTTTTTCAGCTTTCAATTCTTTAAGTGTTAATGCGTCCTGACTATATCCTGCAAAGCTACTGTCAAAAAATCTCTCTTCAGAATAGTCTTTTTCTGTACTGAACCAGTCAATATCGACGAAACCGCCTGTTGCTTTTGTAGCATAATTAAATAAGTAAAATCTGTTGCCCATAAATATTGACATGCTGTATTTCATGTCAAGTGTGGTTCCGAATTTATTGAAAGTAATGTTATCTGTACTATAATAGAAGTCAGCTTTACTTGTATTGTAATTAGCTATCGCCCTTAAGTAAACAACGCTGTCTGTCATTGTGACACCGGTCTGAAAATCTTTCAGGCCATGATTAAGCATAACCAGTTTTCTTTCTCCGTTAATTTGTTTGACAGCAATATATGCATATGGATCCTGAAAAACCGCGAGCCCGGCCACATCACCATCAAGCATATTATTAATATGCATTTTAATAGTACCATAAGAGAGATATTGATTTGCAGGAAAGCCTAAGATTCTTTGAGTCAGGCTATTTTTGGCTTTCGGCAAGCTATCTGTTACGTTTGCAGTATGAAGTCTCATAAATCCGGGACGGGAAATTAATGACCACTTCAAATCATCTGCATTGTGATTCCATTGCCATTGCAATCCCGGTTTATAATGTCTGAAATTATCGTTAGTTGTCAGATTTGTCAGCGGATAAACTTTTCCAACATTTGGCTTCTTATAAGTAGTTACGCCTTTTCCACTTACACCGGCAACAGGCCAGTTATTTGTCCATGTAACAGGCTGAAGGTTTGGTAAACGGCCAAAAGCTCCTTTATCATAAAACATCATACTCCACCATTCGCCTGTCTGAGTTTGAATAAGTGCTCCCTGATGTATGTTATCATCGTTTATAACAACTTGCTCTTCATATGGACCGTAAATATTTTGAGATCTCAATGCAACCTGAAATGCAGGCCAGCCACCATATGTTGCATAAATGTAATAATATCCGTTTATTTTGTACAAATGACTGCCCTCCAGCCCTGTCCTGAAGGTATATTTAAAAACCATCTGGTCTTTGCCCTGAATTTTGTTAAAGGAATTATCTACTTCAGCAATTCTGAGCTCGTTAATGCCATAAACCACGTAGGTTTTTCCGTTGTCATCAAAGAGAATACCGGGATCGTAAAAACTATCGTTCAATTTCTTTTTTGTCCAGGTACCTTCAGGATCTGTAGAAGTCAATAAATATGATCCTTCGTCGAGTGTATTGAACAAAATATAATATATACCATTTTTGTATTGCAAAGCACTGGCCCATTGTCCATGACTATATACATTATCACCTTCAAGATTGTATGAATCACTAGACTCAATTTTTGACAGAGGATTGCTGCAATACTCCCAGTTGACAAGATCGTACGATTTTAACAACGTTGCTCCCGGAAAAACATGCATGGTTGTAGTTAGCATATAATAGACATCACCTACTCTAATTACGTCAGGATCAGGAAAATCTCCAAAAACTACCGGATTTGTATAAGTACCATTTTTATTGTCACTCTGGGATTTTATGGAATAATCAGGACGTGGGAAATTGCTTAATGCATACTCGTTATACCATGT
>CAZFUO010000012.1:0-26000 GCA_964522065.1 uncultured Bacteroidales bacterium
AGGTCAGATCTTTAGATTTATCTCATGTTTCTGATCTTACAGAAATTGCTCAGTCTGCTTTTAGAATTACAGGAGATAATCAATTTGCTATGCTTGAGACTGTGAGTTTGCCAGCAACTGTTAAGAAGATTAATCAGTCAGCTTTTGAAGGTAGCCTTATAAAGTCGATTTCTACACCCGGAGTTGAAGAATTGCAGGAAGCAGCTTTTAAAAATTGCAACAGTCTAGAAGCTGTAAATTTTCCTAAACTGACTGGTGTTTTGCCACGATTCTGTTTTGAAAATTGCTACATGATGAATAAATGCTATATGCCAAATCTGACTGAGATTGCATCATATGCATTTAAAAATGCAGGACTTGAAGGAGGTCATCTGGGTCAGGTTGATTTTTCATCTGTCACCCGAATACAATCATTTGCTTTTGAAGATTGTGATATTACAGGAGGTTTGTATAAAGTTGGTGAGATTAAAAATGGTTTAAATGTGACCAATGAAATGGTTTTTCCTTCTGTGGTACAAATAGATGACAGAGCTTTCAGGAATTGTAAAAAACTCTCAGCTGTATCATTTCCTAAAGCTAAGCGATTGGGCGATTTTATATTCTCAGGTTGCAACAAGCTGGCAACTATTATGTTTACTGTAAAAGGCCCGATTGAATATATAGGTAGTACCATAACACCTTTTACACATAGCTGGGCAAGGGAATCTGCTTATTATTTTTCAGAATCAGATTGGCTTACAAACTCTTACAATCCTCTGGTATTAAATTTTGTAACAACCGGTGTAGGTACAATTGTAATACATGAAGACAAAGCATACAGCGAATCTTCACTTATGCAGCCTAGAGTTACAGCTATAACCTACTATAATGGTTATCAGGATATAAGAGGCCGAATAGCTTTTGGTCTTTATAATCCCGGTCCGGCAGGAGTGCAAAGTATATGCCGTTGGCAGGAAGCTGTTTATGTTGATGATAATGGAAACAAAAGAATAGCAAATTAAGTAAAGTATATGACATTTAAAACGTTAATCCGACTTGTTTTACTGTCGGTGCTGCTCATCTCATGCGAAAATGTTGAGAATTATGAGCCTGTTCAAACACAAATACCGGATAGTTTTGTAGTCACACGTAGTGGTGAGGGTGAAGGATTATGGGGTGCGGGTGACAAAATTACATTGTTTTCTTCAACAGAATCAGCACCATTTATGCTTGTTTATGATGGCTCTGCCTGGAAGTCAGATAATTCTAAACCGTCCCTGTGCAGATTTCCTGCAAAATTCTTTGCTGTATTTCCTGCGTCAGGCAGTGATGCTTTTACTCTTCCTGCAGATCAATCAACATCTGATAAACTTTTGTCTGCAGACTGGATTAGTACTGACGATACTGAATTGATTTCAAATGCAGGTGCTCCTTTAGGGTTGAACTTTAAGCATATGTTCTGTAAAGTTGAAATTTCTATTGTAAAATATAATAACGAATTTGGAGGGGTAGTTCCTACTATTACAAATCCAATATTTACAGCAGGCACATTAAAGTATAAACGAAATACTGGTAGTAAAGGTGCATATGCAAATCCGACAGAGTCAGGTGTCACTTCTGAAATAAAACCACTCTTCACACAAAGCTCAGATGGTATGCATAAAATTGAGGCAATGCTTCCCCCCGGAAATTATACTGGCAGCTGGTTTACTATCTATGTGAATGGTGCTAAGCTTAAAGTTGTTAATGCTCAGTCAATTAATATGGAGGGTGGAAAGACTTACAAAATGAATCTTACAGTTGGAAAAGAAATGCTTGCTCTAAATCTAAACAATGTAAGTGACTTTGTGACAGCCTGGGACAGAGAGGTTCCTATAGATTTTATTGCGCCAAAAATAGGAGATTATCTCTATGATGATGGTACATGGGGCGCCTGGACTACTTCTAAAAAGGCTATTGGGGTGGTTTTTTCTAACAATACGACTCAAAATGATAAAGATGCAGGCTATTATAACGGCTATGCAATTGCACTAAATGAGGTGGTTGCTAATCAGTTCAAAACCACTAATACCACAGATGGATATGGTAATATGGGTTGGAATCCCAGGTCGTTTGCAAGCACAATTGAGCAAAATCGTGATGGTCTTACATACTCAATAAGTCTTTATAATGATGAGCATCCTGCTGTTAAAGCTGCGTACAATTACAAGAACAGAATATTAAAAGATATTAGTTCGTGGGCAAGCAGATGGTTTATTCCCGGTTTCGGACAGTGGTGTGAGGTTATTATTAATCTTGGAGGTGCACCTGCTACACCAAGCTCAGCCTATTCTACATATGTAACCTGGAACTATTCTCCAAACAATTTGAATACCTATTTTGAAGGCAAATCGGGTGCGATAGGTATAAAGGGCGGTGAGTACTGGACATCATCATACAATAATGACAGGCCACATCAGGTGTCAATAGGTTATTCTGATTTTGTTATTCAAACACAATCAAATACGTCAAAATTTAAGGTGCGTCCAGCTATTGCTTTTTAAAAGTTACAAAGTATCTCTTATGAAAAAAAAAGTAAATATAATTATCAGATTGTTTTGTGTCATTATGCTTTTTGCAGCATGTAATCAGGAAGATATTACGCCAATAACTGAGTCTGAAGCTGATAAAATGCTTTCGCTTAATGTAAGTATAAGCGATTATAAATCATTTGAAACAGATTCTTATACAAGAGCTACCGGAACCCCTGATGTTGGTAAATCTCAATGGGTATCGGGCGATAAGGTATTGGTGAGTGTATCATTATTTGCAGATGCACAAATATCAGGTAGTCCTGCATTTAAAGATGGTCTTACATTTCAGTATGATGGTGTTAAGTGGAATTGTATTGAGGGCAATCTAATACTGATGCCTTTTAAAGATTTGAATGGACGTTATCAAAGATATAAGGCTGCTCGTGTAGAGGGTTATTATTTGCCTACTCATAAATGGGTAAAAAACAGTAGTACAGGCGCGGTTTCGTTGGTTGTAAACAATGAAGTTTCGTGCGGGGCATCTGAAAGTTTTGCATGCAGGTCTTTTGACAAAATTGATGCAAACGGGCTGACTAGCCTGGACATTTTGATTGATTTTAATGAACAAATGTCACAACGTAGTTATAGCCGCCTTCGTATTGTCACTTTACCGGGCCATTTGGTCACGTTAAACGGTGCTGGATTTCGTGATGCTTCTATGGTTGCCCTGGGTAGTTCTAGTACCTGGGCGGTTAGTAACAATGCAATAACCAACTCAGATGCTAACGGAAATGCTTTTTTCTACGGTAAATGGCTGAATTCAATAACATTTAAGGTGAAAATAGAGAAACCTCAAAGTGGAAAAGCTCCTTTGTTTGTAAAGGAAAAGAGCATTGCGGTTTCCACAGCTTCATTGGATGGGGTAAGCTATGTAATTGATATGAGATAAGATAATCAGATATAATAAACCAATTTTATTTTTTAAAAAAATGAAGAAATCAATCTTTTTTGCTGCCGTAATGACAGCTTTTGCAATGTCAAGTTGCAACAACGATTTAGAGCAGAATGAGCCTGCATCTAAGCCTGAGTATATTACTGTTAGCACCAGTATTGGTGTAATGACCCGTGTAGCTACTAACGGAAATACTTCAACTTTTGAAGAGGGTGATAAAATCAGTGTTTATGCATGGACAGGAAATGCAAATGAAGTGGACACTGCCAACCTTGTGGTAAACAATGCTATCAACACACTTACCACAGGTAAATGGACAGTTATGCCATTGATGAAATGGACAAACATGACAACACCACATTTTTTTATCTCTGTTTATCCTGAGAGATTAATAACAGACTTTAAAGCAGATGCAGTGATTGTTGATCCTGCAAATCAAACAGCAGGTGATTTGCTTGTAGCTGTTAATACCGGCGAAACCGCAAAAGGCCTGACTGCAACCAACAATCCAGTCTCGTTGATGTTCGATCATGTTATGTCAAAACTTGTTGTAGAACTAACCTACCGTAATGAGTTTTCATCTGTTCCTACTGTGACATCTGTAAGTACTGAAGCAAAAAATGAAGGATCAATTGATTACCTGTCAGGGGTAATAACACCTTCAGGCCTGGCTGCCGATTTTAATTTACCTGTGGTAAGTGCAAACGAATTATTTACTTCAGTTATACTGCCTCAGCAAATACAGAAAGTAAAGGTGGTAATAGATGGTAAAACTTATGTATATACTCACCCGACAGCACTTACTTTAGAAAAAGGCAAAATTCATAAGATTAAACTTATAGTTGGACGAAACCGCATCGAGCTGGATCAGGTGACTATAAACGATTGGAGTAATGCCAGTGATATTATTGGTGGTGAGGCTATTGATTAATCAATTTTTTTTAAATAACAATTTGTATGAAAAATTTTAGTTGTTTATTTTCTTTGGTGGGAATAGCCCTTGTGTTGGGACTTTCTGCCTGTAATAATGATCTTGACGATACAAAGTCAGGAAATGATTCTTACGAGGCTGTAAAAATTAATGCTACTGTTAGCAATACTTTTACTATGCGTAGTACTCCTTTAAGTGATAATACTTCATTTAGCGAAGGTGATGAGATTTTTTTAAGAGGAGAGAATACTGCACCAGTCTTTTTTTCTAATGCAACTTATAAATTGACAGGTGGTAAATGGGTGCCAAAAGATGGTAAATATCTTTATTGGAGACTTGATGTATTGTCTTTTACTGCAATGTATCCTGCTTCGATTGCATCTGCTCTTACTGATGGTGAACATTTTGAAGAAGCGGTTCCGCAAGATCAAAGCACTTTAGCTAAGATTTCTAATGCAGACCTGATGATTGCAACTTTAGATAACGAACCTAAAAGTAGCACTCCACTTAGCTTTACTATGGAGCGTCTGACTTCAAGGATGGTTTTGAAAATTTTAAGTTTTAATCAGGAATTTCCGGCTGGTAGTGTTGTGGAAGATGTTAAATTTCTAACACGTGATACTCATGTGGCAGATCCGGCAAGAGAATGGCTGCCTTTGGGCGAAGGTGATGGTTCAGTAAACTCAAGTTTTACTGTTTTGTTACCTACTCGCGGTTTTGATGAGCTTAAGGTTTCATTGAAGGTAAATGGCAAGGTGATGACGGCTAATTTAGGTGGTAATGGTATGTCTGGAAGCAGCTATACTTTCAATATACGTGTTGGAAAGACTAAACTTGAAGTTGAAAGTACAACTGTTGGTGGCTGGTCAAATACTGAAGATCTGCCTGATGGTAATGCATCATAAATAATTTAAATAATTTTCTAATAATATATTATATCGAAATGAAATCATTCAAATCAATATCAGTATTGGCAGTCTCTGCATTGCTAATGACTGCCTGTAGTCAAAACGAAGATTTTGAAACTAAAGTTGATAATTTTCCTGCAGACCATGTAATACGTGTGGCGACTGAGGTTGTGCAACCTATGAATGCTGTGTCTGGTGTCAGCAAACAGCAAACCCGTGCAGGTATGGCTACCGATAATCTTAATGAATTTTATCTAAAGGTAGATAATGTAGCAAATAGCGATTATACCTTTTTTGCTAAAATGAAGTTGGAAAGTGGTATATGGCAAAGCTATAAACCTGGAGCTGTACCCGAACCACTTACAATGCTTTGGCAAAATAAGACGGAATCGGTGATTGTCTATGCCGTGAAAATGCCTCTGGAACTGACTTCTTCTGATTGGAATATTTTTAAAACTTTTACAATAGGTCAGGATCAAACCACAGAAGAAAATCTTAAGAATGCAGATGTTTTGTATATGGATCAAAGAGTTGTATCTCCTGCTATGGATCTTACTTCAGATGGTAAGATGCAGATTGCGATGAGACACAGACTTTCAAAAATAAACCTTACACTTAAGCTGGGAACCGAATTTAATATTGCACCTAATAGTACTGATGTTAATCCGATAGCAAGTGTTAAAGTTGAAGGATCTAAAACTTCAGTTGAATGGAATATTGCTTCTAACTTAATGCAAAATGAGTCTGTACCTGCATTTATTTCTCCGTTTTTGGCAAGCTATGTTAAGGGTGAAGGTGAAACAAAGATGGCTGAGGCAAAATATGAGTGTGTAGTTATACCTCAAACACTTGTTACTTCTGTTAATCCGTTTAGTGTGTCTATTATAATAGGTGGTAAAACTTATTTTTGGCAACATTCTTCTCCTTCAATTACATTTAATGAGAATACTCAATACAATCTTACTCTTATTGTAGGCAAGGATGTGGTGACACTTGGCGGTTTCTCTACAACTCCGTGGACTGTTGGTGCTACTTATGATGTTGAAACAGAGTAGTAGTAGTTTTAGTTGATTGTTTTTGATTACCCCTGCAGGCTTTTTTACCTGTAGGGGTTTTTATTGTGCGCTAACTTGAAGTGAGGTTTGCAAAGTTTGGTTTTTATCGGTGAATTTCATGAAAATAAGGGCAAAGCATTTTAATTTCCTCTATAATCTAATTGTTTGTTAAATAAGGCATTAATCTACCGATGCCCGTTAAACTAAGGTTGAACTTTTTACTCTAAAAGGTACGATGGTCATCAAAGAACAACAAAAATTTTAAACAATTAAAACAATAGAGGTTATGAAAACAATTAAGGTATTAGCAATGAGCATGGCTCTTTTCACATTTTCGTCTGTTATGGCTCAAAACCAACTTGTACAGGAAAACAATCAGCAAAGGCCACGCATGATGAGGCAGTTTAGTCAGAATAACGACAAAACCGCGGACACATTAAAAGTAAAACAGTTTGCTCAGGGACAGAGACAAGGTGTGCAAAAACAGAGGCAGTTTGCTCAGGGACAGAGACAAGGTATGCAAAAGCAGAGAATGTTTGCTCAACAACACAGACCTGGTATGCAGAGGCAGTTTGCTCAGGTGCAGAGACCTGGCAGAATGATGCAACGTAATCAGGGTAAAATGATTTTATCGGCAGACAGAGCGTTAAGGCAGACTGATATGCTTGATAAGACACTTAACCTTACAGACAAGCAGGCATATAAGGTTTTGAAGATAAATCAGGAGTATGCAAAAAAAGACTCAGCGCTTTTTGCAGCAAGAGACATCAGCAACAAAGATGAAATCAGAAATCTGCATCTTGAAAAAAGTAAAAAAATAAGTAGTGTTCTCAACAAATATCAGAAGGAGAAATACAAAAGTTTTTCCCGCAGATAAAAGACTTATTGTCTGTACTGAAGCTGTCACGAAATGAAAAATAAGACTCATTTCGTGACAGTTTTTATTTAAAGAATCTTAAAAAAGTTTAATTAGATGGCCTGAAAAATCGAAATCTGCATTTTGTAGTAAATTTACACAAATCATTTTTTTTAACTTTTTATAAATTACTACTTGTATGATAAAAATTCGTCCCATTATCAGAAGAAGTATTTTGCTATGCGCTCTCTTTGGAGCGGTAGTTAACGCAAATGCTCAAAATTCAGGAGAAATTCCTCCACATCCTCCCAGACTGCCTGAGGGAGTAATACCTGCCTTTCCCGGTGCATGGGGAGGTGGTATGTTTACAACAGGTGGACGTGGAGGTAAGGTTATTGCAGTTACAAATCTTAATGACAGCGGACCCGGTAGTCTTAGGGCTGCACTTGAAGCTAAAGGTGCACGAATAGTGGTTTTTAGGGTAGCTGGAACCATAAAGATAAGTGATGACCTTAATATTAACCATCCTGACATTACAATAGCCGGTCAGTCTGCACCTGGCGATGGTATATGTGTAGCTGGTACATTAAACATAAATACACACAATGTTATAATAAGACACCTGAGAGTTCGTCGTGGCGTTCCGGCCGGAGGACAGGGTGACGATAATATTGGTGGAAACCCCGATCATCATATAATAATTGACCATTGTTCTGCAAGCTGGGGTATGGATGAAAATATGTCTCTTTACAGACATATGCGCCCTTCGCTCGATGGTAAGACTCAAATAAAAGACCCTGCGCAGCATATTACTATTCAGTGGTCTATTTCCAGTGAAGCTCTTGATGCCCGCGGACATGCTTTTGGTGGAACATGGGGTGGTAACCCATCTACTTTCCATCACAATCTTTTTGCATGTAACACAGCCAGAAATCCTTCAATTGGTATGTCGGGAGCATTTGACTTCCGTAATAATGTAGTTTTTAACTGGCGTCATCGTACTATGGATGGTGGTGACGAAACCTCTATGGTTAATGTTATTAACAACTATTACAAACCCGGACCTGCTACAAACGAAAATATGCGTGCGGTTTTTGCTCGTATTGAAGAACGTAGTATGTATTCACCCGGCAGTGCATGGGCTGAAGGTGGTTGGTATCAAAAAGAAAAAAACCGCCCCGGTAAGTGGTATGTTGCAGGAAATGTAATGCATGACAATCAGGATGTGACAAACAACAACTGGAAAGGAATGAGAGGTAATGAAGAGAAAGCCAGAGTAAATACTCCTTTTGAAGGATGGCCTGTTGCTCCGCACCAGACAGCTGAGGCTGCTTTTCAGTCGGTATTGGCAAAGGCAGGTGCTACTCTACCCAAAAGAGATGCTGTTGATGCAAGAGTAACTGAGATGGTTCGCTCAGGTAAGACAACTACAGCTACCGGCATTATTAAAGATATTTCTGAAGTTGGTGGTTATCCTGAATTGAGCTATGATCCAAAAAAAGTACCAGCAGATAAAGATGGTGACGGTATGTCTGACGAATGGGAATTGAAAAATAAACTTGATCCTAAAAATCCTGCAGACGGTTCTATAGATTCTGATGGTGACGGTTATACAAATGTTGAAGAGTTTTTGAATGGTACAAATCCACAGGAAAAGATAAATTACCGCAATTTGGGTAATAATATTGATGCAATTAGTTGAATTTCATATTCATAAAAGAAATAATACCTGATAAACACTCCGTAAAAAGGGCTCATCTGATTTTATCAGTGAGCTCTTTTTTAATTATAATTATACAAAGACTTTTTATTTGTTGCAGGTAGCTGATTAAAAATATTATTATTTTTGCCACATTTGTAACGTTTTTCAAAAAATCACATCTATTATCAAGACTAATGCCCGAAACAACTCCATATGAGTCTAAGCTGATTTCCGAATGTCAAAAAGGTGACCGTCGGGCTCAGAGACAACTTTACGAGGCATACTCAGGTAAAATGATGAGTGTATGCCTGAGATATTGCCGAGATAAGGAGACTGCGAGGGATTTGTTGCATGATGGTTTTTTGAAAGTTTTCTCTCATATTAACGACTTTGGCAACAAAGGCTCGTTAGAAGGCTGGATACGAAGGATAATGGTAAATACTGCCCTCGAACACCTGAGAAAACAAAATGAGGAAGGCCACAGCCTCGATATTGAAGAGGCTTTTGCACTGACTAATGGTGATTACAGTGTGATTGAAAGATTGCAAGCTGAAGAGTTGATACAGGTTATTCAAAGTTTGCCTGATACATACAGGACTGTATTTAATCTTTTTGTTGTTGAAGGTTTTTCACACAAAGAAATTGCCGAAGAAATGAGAATTACTGAAAGTTCTTCCAGAGTTTATCTGACCAGAGCGAAACAAGCATTACAGGAAAAGCTATCAGTATTAAAATGAAGGATAATGTCTGAAGATAATGAAATAAGAAAATTGAGGGATAAGTTGAATGCTTACTCAGCACCAGCGCCCGATTTTGATGAGCTCTTTGGGGACCTGGTCCCGGGGGAAGCTCCGCTCAGACATTTGGTACAATCTAAACTTAGTGGTTTCGAATCTCCTGCTCCTTCTTTTGATGAATTAATGACTGCAGGCCACAAAGTGGTTCCGTTTTACAAAAGACTTTATCCTCTTTGGGGTAGCGTAGCTGCTGCGGTTGCTGTTGTTGCATTTATACTTTTAATGCCTGGCATTAGTAAAATGGATAAGGCAATGATTAGTATGGCTGAGGAGGAAGAACTTGTTTTAGAGCCTTTAAAGGCACTTCATATACCGGTTAGGGAAAAGAAATTTTTGACTCAGACACTTGAAACTCCAAAAACAATTAAGGCGCTTTCTTTGAGTGGAGACGACAATGAGACCGAAATTCAGGCTGCTCACAATAAGGATAGTGTGCAAAACGAAATTATTCAGATAAAAGGTGAAGCTATTAAGTCACTTAAGGTTGATAATGGTTACAATATTGCCGATGTTTACGAGCAGGCCAGAAGATTGAAAAGAGCTTCTCACAAAAACAGAATCAAAGCCGGTATCAATTTTAGTGGTGACAACAGGCTTTTGGCTTTTGTAAATACCAAAGAAAATAATGGGTTTATTTTAAGAGGTTCTATGGATAGCTATGCTGATGGTATGGCTATGCTTTCTGCAAATGCAACACCTAGTGTTGACTATGTTTTGAGGGCTGCGACAGCTAACAAAAATGCCTGGGAATCTCCTTACAATATACCTGCTTCGAGTCTTACAACTTACAAGGCTCAGTATTCACTGCCTATAAATTTCGGATTTTCGGTGGCTATACCTTTAAACGATGTTTTTGAAATACATACAGGTCTTACTTATACTTATCTTTCAGGCGAAACCTCGGGCACAACAAGAGGTTCAGATTTCAATCTGCATCAGGAGCTTCACTATCTGGGTATACCTGTAAAGCTTGCCATAAATGTACATGAATACGGTAAGTTTGGTCTTTACGCCAGTTTTGGAGGATCGCTGGAAAAGGGTCTTGTTGGCAAGCAGTATTCAACTGTAGAAGGTGCTGCTGACTGGAAAAGCAGCCAGAGTATAAGCGGATATCAACCTGTTATTGGTGCACAGTTGGGTGCAACTTACGAAATTATACCTTCTGTGCTTCTTTATTTAGAACCGGGAGCAAACTATTACATATCAAGCAATCAGCCAATTTCCAGCCGCACAGAAGAGCCTTTTAACTTCAATATTGGCTTCGGTTTGCGTTACAGCTTTAAATAAGTCTTATTTTTTGCACAAATTAAATACTCTTGTGCAATTTTTTGATTTTAAATGTCAGAAAATTCGCAAGGATTATTACCTTTGCGCGTCCCTTTATGTGTGGACAAAAATGAGAAACACTATTAAAAGTTGTACATATGAGTTTAAACATCCTGGTACTTGCTAAACAAGTACCTGATACCCGAAATGTTGGCAAAGATGCCATGACACCGGAGGGCACTGTTAATCGTGCTGCCCTTCCAGCAATTTACAATCCGGAAGATCTCAACGCTCTGGAACAAGCCCTGCGCCTTAAAGATAAATATCCCGGTTCTACAGTAACTGTTTTGACAATGGGGCCATTCAGAGCAGCAGAAATTATCCGCGAATCTTTGTACAGAGGAGCAGATAAAGGTTTCGTGTTAAGTGACAGAGCTTTCGCAGGATCAGACACACTTGCAACCTCATACGCATTAAGTTGCGCAATCAAAAACCTTCATGATATTGATGTTATATTATGTGGCAGACAGGCAATTGACGGTGACACCGCACAGGTAGGACCTCAGGTTGCAGAAAAACTTGGAATTAACCAAATTACATACGCAGAAGATATTATAAGCATTACCGATGGTGTTATCAGAGTAAAAAGACGTCTCGAAAGGGGAGTTGAAGTGCTCGAAGGCAAGCTTCCGATACTTATTACAGTTAACGGAACCGCTCCTCAATGCCGTCCAAGAAATGCTAAATGGTTGATGAAATACAAATACGCCAGAATACCAAACGAACTTCAGGCCAGCAATGAAGACTACACAAGTCTTTTCACAACTCGCGACTTTCTACAAATTGGCGAATGGAATGCCAACGATATAGAATGCGAAGTGCCTCAACTTGGACTTTCGGGCTCACCTACAAAAGTTAAAAAGGTAGAGAACGTTGTTTTTCAGGCAAAAGAGAGTAAAACAATAGGATCATCTGACGTCGAAATTGAGTCTCTGATTCAGGAATTAATCAGCAACCACACTATAGGATAATATCATGAACAATCTTTTTGTATATTGTGAAATCGAAGACGGCATAATAGGCGACGTAAGTTTAGAATTACTTACCAAGGGCCGTTCGCTGGCAAATCAATTAAACTGTCAACTTGAGGCTGTTGCAATTGGCCATAAACTAAAAGGAATCGAAAAACAGATTTTCCCTTATGGCGTTGATGTACTGCATATTGCAGACGATGCACGCCTTGCGCCATACACGACCTTACCACATACTTCAATTTTGGTAAAATTATTTACCGAAGAACAACCACAGGTTGCATTAATGGGTGCAACAAGTGTTGGACGTGATTTAGGCCCCAGAGTATCATCAGCTTTACACAGTGGTCTTACTGCTGACTGTACATCGCTCGAAATTGGTTCGCACGAAGATAAAAAAGCAGGAAAAGTTTACGAAAATCTTTTATATCAGATACGTCCTGCATTTGGTGGTAATATTGTTGCCACTATCATCAACCCCGACTGTCGTCCTCAGATGGCAACAGTAAGAGAAGGTGTGATGAAGAAAGAAATTTACGATGAAAATTATAAGGGTAAGGTAAATGTACTCGAGGTTTCGAAGTATGTAAATGAAAGTGATTTTGCCATAAGTGTTATTGAAAGACATATGGAAAAATCTAAAATCAATATAAAATCTTCTCAGATAATTGTTAGTGGAGGTTATGGAGTAGGTTCAAAAGAAGGATTTCAGTTGTTGGCTGAGCTTGCTGCTGCTATTGGTGGTGAGGTTGGTGCTTCGAGAGCTGCTGTTGATGCAGGCTTTGCTGAACATGCCAGACAAATTGGTCAGACAGGGGTAACTGTAAGACCTAAACTTTACATAGCCTGCGGTATATCGGGACAAATTCAACATATTGCCGGTATGCAGGAAAGTGCAATAATAATTGCTATTAATAACGACCCACAGGCTCCTATTAATGCAGTTGCCGACTATGTAATAACTGGCGATTTTGAGACAGTGATACCAAAAATGATTAAGTACTACAAGAAAAACTCCAAATAAAATGGCAAATCTATATAAAGAAACCCCCGAATTAAGGTTTCATCTCAACCATCCGATGATGAAGCATATTGTTGAGATTAAAGAAAGAAACTTTGCTGAAAAAGATACTTTTGACTACGCTCCGCAAAACTTTGAAGATGCCATGGACAGTTATGAAAAGATACTGGAAATGACAGGAGAAATTTGTAGTGAAATTATTGGCCCAAATGCTGAAGATGTTGACCATGTCGGACCTAAAGTCGAAAACGGCAGAGTAGTTTACGCTCCGGGTACAGCAGAAAATCTTGATGCATTAATAAAGGGTGGATTGATGGGTATAACCCTGCCAAGAAAATACGACGGTCTAAACTTCCCGATAGTACCTTACATAATGTGTGCAGATATGGTGAGCTCATGTGATGCAGGTTTCACAAATATATGGGGATTGCAGGATTGCGCCGAGACTATACATGAATTTGCATCTGAAGATCAGAAGCAAAGATTTCTACCAAGAGTCAGTGCTGGCGAAACCATGGCAATGGATCTTACCGAACCAGATGCAGGCTCAGACCTTCAGGCAGTAATGCTAAAGGCAACTTATAACGAAAAAGACGGTTACTGGTACCTCAACGGTGTAAAGAGATTTATTACTAACGGTGATGGCGATATAGCCCTTGTTCTTGCACGTTCTGAAGAAGGCACCAAAGACGGTAGAGGTCTTTCGATGTTTATTTACGATAAAAGAGATGGTGGAGTAACCGTAAGACGCATTGAAAACAAAATGGGTATTAAGGGCTCTCCAACATGCGAACTTGTATTTAAAAATGCCAAGGCAGAACTTTGTGGTGACAGAAAACTTGGACTTATCAAGTATGTAATGTCACTTATGAATGGTGCCCGTCTGGGTATCGTAGCTCAATCTGTTGGTATTAGCCAGGCAGCATACAGCGAGGCCCTCAAATACGCAAGAGAAAGAAAGCAATTTGGGAAAGCTATTATCGAGTTTCCTGCTATATATCAAATGCTTGGTCTTATGAAAGCCAAACTGGATGCTTCAAGAACTCTTCTCTACGAAACCGCACGCTTTGTAGATATCTACAAAACATGGGGACAAATCTCAGAAGAAAGAAAACTTGAGCCTGCCGAAAGAGACGAGATGAAAAAATATCAGAAACTGGCAGATGCTTATACACCGGTAGCAAAAGGTCTTACCAGTGAATTTTGTAACCAGCTGGCATACGACTCAGTGCAGATACACGGCGGTTCTGGCTTTATGAAAGATTACGCCTGCGAACGTATTTATCGTGATGCACGTATTACGACTATTTACGAAGGAACCACACAGCTTCAGGTTGTTGCTGCTATAAGACACGTAACAACAGGTACTTATCTTAATATGATGCGTCAATACGAACAGGACGTAACAAGTCAGGAAATGGAAGGCTTTAGAGAAACCCTTAAAGGTCTGGCTGATACATACGAAGCTATGGTAACTGAAGTAATAGAATATAAAAATAACGAGTACATAGATTATCACGCCCGTAAACTGGTTGAAATGGCGGGTTACATTATTATGTCTCATTTACTGATAACAGATGCAAGCAGAGAAAGATCGTTTAGATTTTCAGCTGAAGTGTTCTTAAGATACACTGAAGGTGAAGTTGCGAAACATGCTGCGTGTATAACTGCATCTAAGCCGGAAGACATGGTTAAGTTTAAAAACTGCCTTTTGTAAAACGACTAATTGCAATCTACAACCGGGCAGCCCTACAGGAATGTATCTGAAAAAGCTGGCCGGTTTTTTATATATAATTCAATTTTTAAAATGAAACAACTGAAAATCGGAAATTTAAACATCAGTTTTCCTGTAATTCAGGGAGGTATGGGTGTTGGAGTTTCTTTGTCGGGTTTGGCATCAGCAGTTGCCAACGAAGGTGGTGTGGGAGTTATTTCAAGTGCAGGCTTAGGCTTATTGTACAAGAAACTATCACCGGACTATCTTAAAGCCAGTATTTTAGGGCTCAAGGAAGAGCTCAGGCTTGCCCGCGAAAAATCCAAAAAAGGTGTGATTGGCGTAAATGTCATGGTAGCCATGACAAATTATGCGGACATGGTAAAGACTGCGATTAAAGAAAAAGCAGATATTATATTCTCAGGAGCAGGACTACCACTAGACTTACCTTCATTTCTTGAAAAAAACAGTAAGACCAAATTGGTTCCTATTGTTTCTTCAGGCAGAGCAGCTAAGCTGATTATTGAAAAATGGAAAAGTACTTTTAACTACATACCCGACGCAATTGTTGTTGAAGGGCCAAAGGCCGGAGGACATCTTGGCTTTAAAGCCGATCAGATATTTGACGAAGAGTATTCTATCGAAAAATTAATTCCACAGGTAGTAGAAGTCGTAAAAGACTATGAAGCTAAATTCAACGTAACAATACCTGTTATTGCAGGCGGTGGTATTTACGATGGTGACGATATGTATAAAATGCTTAAATTGGGAGCATCGGGAGTACAAATGGGTACCCGTTTTGTTACAACAGAAGAATGCGATGCCTCAGACACATTCAAGCAAACATATATTACAGCAGAAGAAAAAGACATCGAGATTATAAAAAGTCCTGTCGGAATGCCAGGCCGTGCAGTTGGTAACGGATTCTTAAATCTTGTAAAAGAAGGAAAGAAAATGCCTATTACCTGCCCTGTTCACTGCATTAAAACATGCGATTATACAAAGAGTCCATATTGTATAGTATCTGCACTCTACAGTGCATTTAAAGGCAAAATGAACTCAGGCTATGCATTCTGTGGCAGTAATGCCTTCAGAGCTAAAAAGATAGAAAAGGTAAAAGACATATTCTCAGAAATGAAGGAGAAAGTTAAAGAGCTGGAATTAAAAACCAGATCAAAAAACTCCTCGATTTTGGTTGGTTGATTAATTTTTTTTGCTACTTTTGCGGCGTGAAACATCATTGTTCCGTTGTGTAATGGTAGCACCACAGATTCTGGTTCTGTTTGTCTGGGTTCGAGTCCTAGCGGAACAACACAGTTTATAAAAAAGAAGCTGTCTCAATATTGAAATGAGGCAGCTTATTTTTTTTATTTTTCTTTACCTTTGTAACCGACATAACTGTTACGGATGTAACAAAAAGAACAGAAATTTATATGGGTGCATTTAAGTGGATTGGTGGAATACTTGGCTGGTCAGTTGGTGGTGTTATAGGTGCTGTACTTGGCTATACTTTTGGTTCTATTGTTGAGGGCGTTACAAGTAAGGATTCCCCTGTAAACAGAGAAAGGGGTAGCAGGCCTCAAACTATGGAAGGTGACTTTGGAGTTAGCTTGCTGCTGTTGTCGGCAGCTGTGATGAAGTCAGATTCTAAGGTGGTAAAGGCAGAACTCGACTTTGTTAAGGAATTCTTTAAAAAACAATTTGGACAGGCTAAGGCTGAGAATTATATTTTAATGTTCAAAGAACTGATCAAACAGGACTTTAATCTGAGGGATGTTTGTTTGCAGGTAAAAGTTTATATGGATCATGCATCAAGATTGCAGTTGTTGCATTATTTGTTTGGGCTTTCGCTGAGCGATGGTTTCTCACATGCATCTGAAATAGAAACAATTAAGAATATTGCAAACTGGTTGGGCATTTCACAGGTCGATTTTGAGTCAATAAAGGCCATGTTTATAAAAGATGCTGTCAGCGCATATAAAGTTTTGGAAATTTCACCTGAAGCAAGTGAGGAGGAAATTAAGAAAGCATATAAGAAAATGGCTGTTAAATATCACCCTGATAAGGTGTCTCACCTGGGTGAGGATGTGCAAAAAGCAGCTAACGAGAAGTTCAAAGAAGTTAATGTTGCTTACGAACAGATAAAAAAAGAGCGTGGTATAAATTAAAATATCAGAATTCGCTTGCATTTATGAATAATATGAAATATTTTTGTGCCCATATAATGACAATTTTATGAGAACAGTTTTGTGTGCAAATTGGTGGTGGCTTAGTAAACTTCAACAAAAATGGTGAGGTAGAGAGCCCGTGTACACAAAAAATACTATAATAAAGGCCTGTTGAACTCACAACAGGCCTTTTTTTTATTCAAAAAATTCAGAACAAAAATATTTTAAAAGATGTATCAAGTAAACGAAAATGGTTTTTATGGAGATTTCGGAGGGGCTTATGTCCCTGAAATACTGTATGCTAACGTGGATAATCTAAGAAGTAAATATCTTGAGATTATCGAAAGCGAATCTTTTAAGTCTGAAATGGATGGTTTGCTGAGAGATTATGTAGGACGTCCGTCTCCTTTGTATCTTACAAGAAGACTTTCTGAGAAGTATGGTTGTAAGGTTTACCTTAAAAGAGAAGACCTTAATCACACAGGTGCACACAAAATTAACAATACTGTTGGTCAGATTTTATTGGCACGCAGACTGGGTAAAACCAGGATTATTGCCGAAACCGGTGCAGGTCAGCATGGTGTTGCTACTGCTACTGTTTGTGCGCTGATGAATATGGAATGTGTGGTATATATGGGTAAGACCGATGTAGAAAGGCAGCAACTGAATGTTCAGAAAATGCAGATGCTTGGAGCCAGAGTGGTTCCGGTAACTTCAGGCAATATGACATTAAAAGATGCCACAAACGAAGCCATGCGTGACTGGTGTTGTAACCCGGTTGATACATTTTATATTATTGGCAGTACAGTAGGGCCTCACCCTTATCCTGATATGGTTGCAAGATTTCAGTCAATAATAAGCAGTGAGATTAAGTCACAATTGCTTGAGAAAGAAGGCCGTGAAAATCCTGATTACGTTATTGCATGCATTGGTGGAGGTAGTAATGCTGCCGGTGCATTCTACCATTTTCTTGATGAAGAGTCAACTCAGCTTGTGGCAGTTGAGGCTGCCGGCAAAGGTATAGATACCGACGAAACCGCGGCTTCGATATTACTTGGCAAGATTGGCATTTTACATGGATCGAAGAGTTTGATTATGCAGACTGAAGATGGTCAGATAATAGAGCCTTACTCAATATCTGCCGGACTTGATTATCCCGGTGTTGGCCCTATTCATGCTAACCTTGCCAGGTCGGGAAGATCACATGTATTGTCGGCTACTGATTCTGAGGCTCTTGATGCAGCTTTTGAACTAACAGCACTTGAAGGAATTATCCCTGCACTTGAAAGTTCCCACGCACTGGCTGCACTTCCTAAAATTAAATTTAAAAAAGAAGATATAGTTGTTGTAAATCTCTCAGGTAGAGGTGATAAAGATATGGATACTTACTTAAAATTTTATAACCAATGAATTTCAAAATACGAACAAAATCGCACAAACTACTTGCAGATTTGCAGACACCTGTAAGTATGTATCTCAAGATAAGAGATATTTATCCATATTCAGCTTTGCTGGAAAGTTCTGATTATCATGGAGGTGAAAACAGTTATTCTTTTATAGGCTTTAAGCCTGCTGCTGAGTTTGTATTGGAAAACAATACTATAACAGAGGTTTTTCCTGATGGCAGTAAGAACGTGTCTGAGGTAGATGAAAGTGTAGATGTACCTGAAAGATTTGAGAGGTTTGTGAAATCTTTTGAGATTACTAAAGATGAAAATATAATGGGTTTTAACGGTCTATTTGGATACACTTCTTTTGATGCTGTAAGGTATTTTGAGGATGTTGAAATAAATAAAAAAAGTCCTGTTGGATCTGAAATAGCTGATATCAGATACATACTCTATAAGTTTATTATCGGTATAAATCATCATAAAAACGAGTTGACTGTTGTTGAGAATATTTTTAACGGAGATGAGTCTTCAATGGACGAGGTTTTGGCTCTGATTGATAACAGGAATTTTGCTTCTTACAATTTTAGATTGGAAGGAGAGGAGAAGTCTGAAATATCTGACGAGGATTATATGAAAATGGTTACAGCAGGTAAAAAGCATTGTTACAGAGGTGATACTTTTCAGATTGTACTATCAAGAAGATATTCTCAGAAATATTCAGGAGATGATTTTAAGGCTTATAGGGCTTTGCGTTCGATAAATCCCTCACCTTATCTGTTTTATTTCGATTTTGGATCTTACAGAATTTTTGGATCTTCGCCTGAGGCTCACCTTGTGGTAAAAAAGAATAAGGCATATATTGACCCGATAGCCGGTACTTTTAAAAGGACTGGTGATGATGAGAAAGATTTGCAACTTGCTGAGCAATTAAGGAGAGATCCTAAAGAAAATGCTGAGCATGTTATGCTGGTAGATCTTGCCAGAAACGATTTGAGCAGGAATACCAGAAATGTTAAGCTTGAAATATTTAAAGAAATACAGTATTATTCTCATGTTTTGCATATGGTATCGAGAGTAAGTGGAGAGCTTGAGCCGGGAACAAATGTGTTTAAGCTTTTTGCCGATACATTTCCAGCCGGAACTTTGTCTGGAGCTCCAAAGGTTAAGGCTCTTGAGCTGATAGACAGTATCGAATCGCATGCCAGAGGTTTCTACGGGGGATGTATTGGATATATTGGTTTGAATGGTGATTTTAATCAGGCTATTACTATCAGATCATTTTTGAGTAAAAATAATACTCTTTATTATCAGGCTGGTGCAGGTATTGTTGCCAAGTCTGTTGAAGAGAGTGAACTACAAGAGGTTAATAACAAACTTGCTGCCCTCAAGATGGCTCTTGATATGGCAACCGGGCTTAAAAACTGATGGTATGAGAATATTAGTTTTTGATAATTACGATTCGTTTACTTACAATCTGGTGCATGTTATTAAGGAGGTTTCAGATGCTGAGGTGGTTGTGGTAAGAAATGATAAGCTTGATCTTAAAGATGCAGCTGCTTATGATAAGATAGTTTTGTCTCCGGGTCCGGGCATTCCTTCAGAGGCAGGTCTGCTTTTGGATATTATTAAAATGTATGCAGGTAAGATAGATATTCTTGGTGTTTGTCTTGGACATCAGGCAATTGGTGAAGCATTTGGTGCCAGTCTTATCAATCTGGATGATGTTCACCATGGTCTTGCAGAGAATGTTAAACAAGTGGCTGAGGATGTCTTGTTTGATGGCTTGCCTGAGGTTTTTGAAGTAGGCAGGTATCATTCGTGGATAGTTGCCGGCAATGACTTGCCTGATTGTTTTGAAGTTACAAGTATTGATGATCAGGGTCAGATAATGTCTATGAGACATAAAGAGTTTAAATTGAGGGGTGTTCAGTTTCATCCCGAATCTGTCCTGACACCTCATGGTAAGCAGATAATTAAGAACTGGATAAATTCATAAATTATACTTTTATAAAATGAAACAAATACTAAACAGATTGTTCGAACATCAGTTTCTGAGTTCTGATGAGGCTGCCCAGATAATGTATAATATTGGTTCGGGTAAATATAATGAAAATCAGATTGCTGCATTTATCAGTGTGTTTCTGATGAGAAGTATTACAATAGATGAGCTGGCAGGTTTTCAAAAAGCTTTGCTTGAGCTTGCTGTTAATGTTGATATGAGTGAGTTTAATCCTATTGATATTGTCGGAACCGGTGGCGATCAGAAAAATACTTTTAATATTTCTACTCTGAGCTGCCTTGTTCTTGCAGGTGCCGGTTACAAGGTTTGTAAACATGGTAACTATGGTGCGACATCGGTTTCGGGATCTTCAAATGTTATGGAGCAACACGGTGTGAAATTTACAACAGATACCGGCTTGATTAAGAAATCTTTAGAAGAGACTAATCTTGCATATCTTCATGCGCCTTTGTTTAATTCTGCTATGAAGACTGTTGCTCCGGTAAGAAAGTCACTTGGTGTGAGAACATTTTTCAACCTTCTTGGCCCGCTTGTAAATCCGGCCAGACCTAAAAGGCAATGTCTTGGCGTTTACAATTTGAAAATGGCAAGGCTTTATGAATATACATATCAGCAGAATAATGTGGACTTTGCAATTATTCACAGTCTTGACGGGTATGATGAATTGTCTCTGACAGGTGATATGAAGATTGTTAAAAATGGCAGCGAAACCGTGGTAAAACCTGGTGATTTGGGTTTTGAAAAAACATTAGAGCAAGATCTTTATGGTGGCGAAACTATTAAGGAGGCTTCTGATCTTTTTGATAGTATCCTGATGAATAAATGCACACGTTCTCAAAAAGATGTGGTTCTGGCAAATTCTGCTGTTGCAATTCAGGTAATAGATCCGTTAATTAGCTTCTCTGACGCTGTTGGTGTGGCACGCGAATCTCTCGAAAGCGGTAAGGCATTAGATAATTTCAGAAAATTTGTGTCCCTAAACTCTTGATTTTATGACTATTCTTGATGAAATAACAGCAAATAAAAGGATTGAAGTCGAGAGGCTTAAGTCCAATGTTCCTCTTGATTATGTAAAAAGGCTGGCAAATGGTCTGAAGGCAGGTAATTCTTTGAAGAACAATCTACTGGGCTCTGAATCAGGTATAATTTCTGAGTTTAAGAGAAAATCTCCTTCGTTGGGATATATAAATGAGCATGCTCAGGTAAAAGATATTACAAAGTCTTATCAGGTAGCCGGATGTTGCGGTATTTCTGTTTTGACTGATTTTAAATATTTTGGTGGTAATATCAGTGATTTAAAAAATGCCAGGGAAACCGTTAGCTGCCCTATACTCAGAAAAGATTTTATGGTAGATCCTTATCAGATTTACGAATCTAAAATACTTGGTGCTGATGTTATTTTATTGATTGCTTCAGCTTTGAGTCTTGATGAGGCTTATGATATGGGTGAAATTGCTCACGAGCTTGGCATGGAAGTTCTATTGGAGATACATGACGAGTCTGAGTTAGATTATATAAGTCGTTTTACAGATATGGTTGGTGTTAATAACAGAAATCTTAAGACATTTAAGACTGATATTCAAACTTCGTTCAGACTTTCGGATATGATACCTTCTGATAAGGTAAAGGTTTCTGAAAGCGGTATAAGCGATGCTGAAACAATAAAAATGTTGAGAGCAGCTGGTTACAGAGGTTTTTTGGTTGGCGAAGCTTTTATGAAAACATCAAATCCGGGTAAGGCATTAACTGATTTAATAAGCGGTATAAAATGAAACTGAAAGTTTGCGGCATGAGGGATGCCTCTAATATAGAAAGTCTTGCATTGGAGGGAACTGACTTTATGGGTTTTATTTTCTTTGAAAAATCTCCCAGAAATGCTTTTGGAATGCCTGCGGTTTCGGTGGAAGTTGTTAAGAATAAGGGTATTGTACCTGTAGCAGTATTTGTAAATGAGTCTGTCGAAAAAATGGCTGAAATCGCAACTTTTTACGGCATTGATACTTTGCAGTTGCATGGTGACGAAACCGCTGATGATTGCAGAAAATTAAAAAAGTCTGGATTTAGCATTATAAAAGCTATTTCAATATCTGAGGCCGGAGACTTTAGTAAGTGTTTGCTTTATGAGGGTAATGGAGATGAGAAATGTTGTGATTACTTTCTTTTTGATACTAAAACCAAGGCTTACGGAGGTTCGGGAGTTGGATTTGACTGGGATCTTCTGGCTAACTATAAAGGTGAAACTCCTTACTTTTTGAGTGGGGGTATAACAGTGAGTGATGTTGAAAAAATTAAGTCACTCGGTGATAATAGGTTAATGGCTGTAGATATTAACAGCAGATTTGAAGTTAAACCGGGTATGAAGGATGTTGAAAAAGTTAAAGTGTTCAAACATTTATTGAATAATAATATGAGTAACAGAATTAAAAATCTTTTTGGTAAAAAGAGTTCAGGTATATTGTCTGTGTATTTTACAGCCGGGTATCCACAACCTGATGATACTATGGCTGTGCTGAGGGCATTGCAATCTAAGGGAATTGATATGGTTGAAATTGGTGTGCCATTTTCCGATCCTATGGCTGACGGGCCTGTTATACAGCAAAGTAGTAATGTGGCATTGAGAAATGGCATGACTTTAAAAAAGTTATTTGGTCAGATTGCAAGTATGCGTGACGAAATTACAATACCTGTTATTTTGATGGGCTACCTTAACGTGATTATGCAGTACGGTCTTGAGGATTTTTGTAAAGATTGTAAAGCTGTAGGTGTAGATGGTGTTATCTTGCCTGATCTGCCTATGAAAGATTATTTGCAGGAATACAAACCTATGATGGACAAGTATGGTTTATCTATGGTTCTTCTTATTACTCCCGAAACCGCAGACGACAGAATTCTGGAAATTGACGCAAACACTGATAGTTTTATTTATATGGTTTCGTCTGCATCTACTACAGGTGCTCAAAAGCAATTTAGTTTTTCGGTTCAGGATTATTTCAGAAGAATTAATGCTATGAATCTGAAAAATCCGCGTATGATTGGTTTTGGAATATCTAACAAAGCTACTTTACAGGCTGCATTTGATAATGCTTCGGGCGCGATAATTGGTAGTAAATTTATTGATTGTCTGAATAATAATGCTGTTGTTGCTGATGCAGTTGACGATCTTTTGTCTGCTCTTGAGAGGTAGTCTTTTACAGAGGGGACGAGTCAGTATTTGATTTGTTACAGAAAAAATTTCGTTTTTATATTTTTTTTAGAAATAAGGCGCTGAAAATGTGTATATTACAAAATGATGTTAAATTCCGGAAAATATATAGCAATATCATTAAACATTATTCCGTTTTTTTGCTCTATTAGATAAAGGGCAACCTTATAACAATTAATACTTACAAATATGAAAGCTAATCACACACTACCAATTGCTTTGTTGATTTTTGCAATGTCAATATCAGGCTTAGCAGCTCAAGATAATTTTGATCATAGAAGTGACAGAGTAAAGACAGAAAGAAAGGCTCCGGAGAGATCTGCTAAGGTTTCAGAGTCAAGGTCTAAGGCTTCTGATGAAAAGAAGGCCAGTGCCAGAGCTGCAGAAACCCGCAAAGTTGCTGAAGCTCGCCAGTCAGATGCTCGTAAAGAATCTGAGGCTCGTCAGGCTAATGCCCGCAAAGAAGTTGAAACTCGTCAGGCTGATGCCCGCAGGGAAGTTGAAGCTCGCCAGGCTGATGCCCGCAGGGTTGCTGAAGACAGAAATGCAGATCAAAGAAGCAATGCGGTTTCGCAACGTGGTAATCAGGAAAATCAGAGAGCTAACCAAAGCTCGCAGAGAGTTGATCAGCGTGGTGGAAGAGTAAATCAAAGTGCTGAGAGAATTGACCAAAGTGATTTAAGAAGTGGCAGAAGGAGTCAGATTCAAAGGGTTGAAAACAGAACACATGGCAGACCTTACAAATTCCAGGAATATGACAGGAAGAATGACAGGCGATTTAAACATGATCGTGAAAGATGTCATACTTGTTTTGGTGTAGGTTATACTTTTTCTCAAAACAGAATGCACAGACTGAGATGTGATCATTGCCACGGCAGAGGTTTTGAAATCAGATTTGCTCACAATCTTGTAGAATTTTGCCCGATTTGTTTTACAAAAATGTTTATAGGTAGTAAGTCGCACAGCTACAGGTCGATTCCTCAAATTGCAAGAATGGAAACTAATCGTCTGGATATGATTTTAAATCTTAGTGATCGCCAGGAAAGAAGAGTTTACAGGATTTATGTTGATTACTTAAGACACAGCAGAGTTTATTCAGATTATGCAATTGAGGAAAGAGATGCTGAAATACTTGATATTTTAAACAGGAGACAGCAGATGATATATCTGGATATGTTGTATGATACTGACTATCGTGACCTTTGTGATCATTGCTACGAAAGAAGATTTTATTGATATTCACCTTAATAATTAATATTTTCACCTAATGCTCTAAACTATTTTGAATTTATAGAGTCAAATTAGCAGTTTTATTTATTAAACAATAATATTATTAATCTTCTTTATCTATGAAAACATTTAAATCTTTGGCAGTTATTGCTTTATTCGCAATTGGTAGTCTCGCAGTAGCTCAAAATCCAGGTCAGGGCGGAAATAGAATGAATCGTTCTGTAGCTGAAAGAGCAAAAGCTGAAGTTACTTCTTTAGTTACAACTTTAGGTCTTGATGCAACTCAAACATTAAAAGTTCTTGAAATTTCAACAAAGTATGCACAAAAAGATTCAGTAAGATTTGCTGAAATGAGAAATAGCGGTGCTCAGATGGATCGTGAAGCTATGATGACCCAAATGCGTGCAACACAGGAAGCTAAAAATACTGAAATACAAGCAGTATTAACTCCTGAACAAATTACAAAATACAAAGCATTTCTTGAAGAAAGACAACAGAGAAGAGGACAAAGACCTCAACAATGATAAATAAGGAAAAAGGTTTTTTCAAGGTTAGATTTTAGGTTTTAAGGTAAATAGCCCCGGTAACTAAACTACCGGGGCTATTGTTTTTAATTGCTGAAAATCAATCCGTTTTCGTTTGAATCGACAAGCAGGGTTTTACTTTGATCTATGTTTTGAGCTATTATTTGTTTTGAAAGCTCATTGAGCAAATGCCTTTGGATTGCTCTTTTTATTGGTCTTGCTCCAAATTGAGGATCGAAGCCTGCAAGTGATATCCAATCTATTGCCTTTTCACTGATTTCAAGTTTCACACCATTATCAGCCAGCATTCTTTTTACATTTTCCAGTTGCATTCTGACAATCTGATGAATTTCTTCGTTATTTAGAGGAGTAAACATAATCAGATCGTCTATCCTGTTTAGAAATTCTGGTCTGATGGTCTGTTTAAGCATCTCAAAAACAACATCTTTTGTTCTCTCAATAGTTTCTTCACGATTGGCTGCAGTCATCTTTTCAAAATTCTCTCTTATAAGGGAAGACCCTATATTTGAAGTCATAATTATAATTGTGTTTTTGAAATTAACTACTCTGCCTTTGTTGTCTGTCAAACGGCCATCGTCTAAAACCTGCAAAAGAACATTAAATACATCAGGATGCGCTTTTTCGATTTCGTCAAAAAGTACGACTGAATATGGTTTGCGTCTGATTGCTTCTGTTAGCTGACCACCTTCATCATATCCTACATACCCTGGTGGTGAACC
>CAZFUO010000013.1:0-6006 GCA_964522065.1 uncultured Bacteroidales bacterium
GCATATCTTATTGGATGGACTATAATGAAGACATTAGTACCTAAGTACAAACCAATCGTAAACGATTAATTTTTTTATTATATATTTTACAGGGCTGTCACAAAATGACAGCCCTGTATTTTTTTATATCAAAGACATCCATATCAAAATCATTTCTCTCATATATTTCTAATACATCATATAACTTCTCCAGTTGCAATAATATCTGGTTATACTTATCTGTAATATCAACCAAAAGAAACATAGTACTGGTCTTACCGTCATCATTTCTGCCACACATTATTCCTTCAAGATTATAACCTCTTCTGGAGAATAGACCAGTGATATGCGACATCACCCCGGGATGATTATTAACTAAAAGCTGTATAACTTTCTGATCTGAATTTTTCATAAATGATTATTTGTTAGATTATATAACTTGTATTTGCACATCCAGGCATAACTATAGGCATTACATTACATTCCTCCTCAATAGGAATATTAATAAGTAATGGGCCTCTTTTTTTTAATGCTGATTGTAAATCGGTAATAATATCAACTGATGCAGATAGATCAACACCCTTAATACCAAAACCTTCTGCAATTTTTGCAAAATCCGGTTGAGAATAAAATTTACTGGCAACGAAATTTTTGTTGTAAAATAACTCCTGTTGCTGCCTCACCATACCTAAACCTGAATTGTTAAAAATAATTATTGTGATATCCAGATTGTTTTCAGCTAAAGTTGACAATTCCTGAATATTCATCATTATAGAACCATCACCACTAATACAAATTACTTTGTGATCTATATTAACAAGAGCTGCTCCAATTGCAACTGGCAGTCCAAACCCCATTGTACCTAAACCACCTGAAGTTAAAAGCTTAAAAGGGCTGCTGAAAGGATATGATTGAGCTACCCACATTTGATGTTGTCCAACATCAGTAACAATAAAAGATGTTTCAGGAACAAAACCGGAAATAAGTTTTATCAAAAACTGAGGATACCTTTCATCTGTTTTTGTTTCTACGATTTTTTTACTCCATTTCAGCCTCTCATTAATGTCAACATTAGAAATAAGAGTTTCTAACAGACATTCAATATCAGCATTAATAGTCAAATCAACATTTCTGTTTTTGTTAAATTCAGATTTATCTATATCTACATGAATAATGAAAGCATTCTTACAAAACTCACTGACTTTTCCGGTAGCCCTGTCATCAAAACGCATACCAAAAGCAATAATGAGATCTGCCTCTTCAAGCTTTTTATTTGTTTCAACAGATCCATGCATACCTATCATACCCAGATTAAGCTTATGATTGTAAGGCAATAGTCCTAACCCTCTTAGAGTAAAAGCTACGGGAATATTATTTTTTTCTGCAAGACTTCTCAGACTATTTGCAGTTTTGATATTACTAATTCCACCACCGGCAATAATTAAAGGTCTGCTACTTTGGTTAATTTTTTCAGAGATAATCCTTATAACATCATCTTCTATACTTCCGGTTTTAATTTTGCTTTTAAAATCAGGAAGATTTTCGACTTCCAGAGTGGCATTTAAAACATCCTTGGGTATATCAACTACAACAGGACCCGGCCTGCCGGTTTCGGCAATAAAGAAAGCTTCAACGATAATCTCAGGTAAATCGTCAACGCTTCTAACCAAAAAATTGTGTTTTGTTATTGGTATAGTTAGCCCATAAGTGTCAATCTCCTGAAAAGCATCACTTCCAATCAGGTTGCCTGAGACCTGAGCAGTAATAGCGACTAGTGGAACTGAGTCCATTTTTGCGTCTGCAATTGATGTAAGCAGATTTGTTACACCCGGTCCTGAAGTTGCAAAACAAACAGAAACATCTCCCCTGCTTCTTGCAATTCCCTGAGCAATAAAGCCTGCACCTTGTTCATGTCTGGCAAGAATATGTCTGATTTTACTTTTATCCAAGGCGTTATACAATGGTAAAATTGCACCTCCAGGAATACCGCTCACAAAATCTATACCTCTATGTTCAAGCATTCTAACTAAAAACTCTGCACCTGTCATTTTCATAGTTCACTAATTTTTATAAATAAAAAAAACCGCCGGTATTCACCGACGGTCTATATTGTTTAATATTTTTAATCTTAATACTACATACGACTATCCATCGGTGACATCAATTTGCCAACGACCACGACGACTACGTATGTTGAATTATATCTCATTCTCGAACTTGTTTGACTGCAAATAAAAGAAAAAAAAATCAAAAACTATCAAAGAAAGTAAACATTTTGTTCAATAAGATGAGAAACAGGCTTTTCTTCACCTATTATCCATACAAGATCACCTTCAAGAAGCACTGTTAAAGCATCAGGATTTACAATCTGCCTACCCAGTCTTTCTAAACCCAAAACCAAGCACTTAGTATCAGAACCGATTTTAGACTCAATAAGATTTTTGCCTGTAAGTGGAGATTTACCACTCAAAGGAATACCTGAACAAATAATTCTTTCTTTTTCCTCCTTACGGTCATATTCAAGCTGAGAAAAACCATGAAGAGTCATTAATGAATGACTGACAAAAGTCATTGTCAATTGTTCCTGTTCCTGAATATCTCTCATTGCCTGCTTTCGTCCTGCAAATCTCAAAGTGTCTCCATATTGAACTTTGTAATCTGCACCGGGTATATTAATATAACTACTATCCTTTGTCCTGATTCTGATAACCATAAGGTTATACTGTTGCCTGAAATTTAGTTCACTCAAGGTCTTACCTATAAAAGGGCTGTTATCTTTTAGCCTGAATGCACATGTATGCAATTTATAATCTAACCAATGATGAGCCTGCATATCAGTTAGTTCCATAACTCCCTGATTAGAAACTATTTTCCTCACATTTTCATCCATCTGCCTTTCGTTAAGATTAATTAGAAATCTTTTCTCAAGTTGTAGAAATCTTTTCATTAACCACTTTGATCGGGTAATTATTAATATAACGAGAAATGCGAAAATTATATTGAAATAAGGGTTTAATGGAAAACAAATATTAAATAAGTAAAACACTGTAGCAAAAACAATTACCAACCTGGCTGCAAAAAAAACAACAAGTATTTTCTGGTTTACCGGTTTTTCCATCCACAGATTAAGAACAATGGTTGATGTTTTGCCATGATTACTTAGTATAGCTTTCAGGAATGGAGAGATAGAAGCCAGAGTGAATATCAATGTAATAACAGAAGCCCAGCTTTTAGACATCATAGACTGCAAAAACGGAGCCAGATAAAATGAAAACATGTAAATCAATGCAATATTTAAAATTGTCAGAGTAACATTATAAATAACAAACTCCTTTATCAGCATACCCCATGAGCTCTTAATCACTGAACCAGAATGCGGTTTCTGACTTTCCTTTTTTCTGAAAGTCTTCAATCTGTCAGGTATTTTATCTTGTATCAAATTATAAGCAGGGTCAGCAAGCTTTATAAAATATGGTGTGGTAAATGTAGTTATCAATGAAACCGCAATAATCAAAGGATAGAGAAAATCGGAAGTTACTTTTAAGCTCAGACCCAGTGCTGCAATAATAAATGCAAATTCACCAACCTGTGATAGTGAGAAACCGCTTTGCATTGACATTTTTAAACTTTGACCTGAAAAAAGTAAACCTGAAGTAGAAAAAAGAATTTGTCCAATTATTGTAACAAAGCTTATTATAATAATCTGAACGCCATAGTCAGATAAAACGGCAGGATTAAAAAGCATACCAACAGAGACAAAGAAAATTGCTCCAAAGAAGTTTTTAAGAGGTGACACAACATGCTCTATTTGTTTTACCTGAACAGTCTCGGCTAGAATTGAACCCATAATAAATGCACCTAATGCAGCAGAAAAACCGGACTTGGCAGCCAAAACAACCATTAATAAACAAAGCCCTACACTAATAATCATGAGAGTCTCGTCATTAAGAAACTTCCTGACAAACTTTAGAAAACTGGGTATAAGAAAGATGCCAAAGATAAACCAGGTAGTCAGAAAAAAGATTATTCTGCCTATATCAAAAAATAACCTTGAGCCCTCAATATCACTTTTACCTGATAATGTTGTAAGCATAACCATTAAAATTACAGCTACCAGATCTTCAACAACCAAAACACCAAAAACAATTCCGGTAAATGCTTTGCCCATTATGCCCATGTCCTCAAAGGCTTTTATTATAATAGTAGTTGATGACATTGATAACATGGCACCAAGAAAAACACTATCCATAACAGACCAGTTAAGCAGTCTGCCGGTAAAAAAGCCAGCAGTCATCATACCAGTAACAAGAAAAATTGCTGTGGTAACAGCAGGTTTCCCTACAGAGGACAGTTTTTTAAAGCTAAATTCCAGCCCAAGAGCAAAAAGCAGAAAGACTACCCCAATGTCAGCCCATGTCTGAACATTAGTTGTATCTTTTACTGTTACAGGCAATAAATCCAGATGAGGACCAGCCAATATTCCGGCAACAATGTACCCCAACACCAGAGGCTGTTTTAACCATTTAAATATCAGGGTTATCACACCTGCTGAAATTAATATTAAGGCTAAATCGTATATTAGAGAGGGCAAATGTGACATAAAAAAAGTTAATTTTTAAAGCAGCACAAACTTACTACAATTTGACTTTTTCTCCGAATATTAAACTATATTTGTATTACTTATTTTTTAGACTTTTATTTGTACAATAAATTTAAATTTCAAAAGTCATGATTCTTGATTCTCTAAAAAACGCCGGTCTGTACCTTTCTTTAAATCCTCTATTCAAACAAGCATTCGATTTTGTAGAAAATAATGATATTTCAGCATTTGAGCCTGGTAAAACCATAATAGACTCAGATAAACTGTTTATTTCAGTTATGGAAATAGACGGTAAAACTCCTGAAACTGCAAAACTGGAGACACACAATAAATATATTGATATTCAGATTGTATTAGAAGGAAACGAAACTATGGGTTGGCTTGATATTGACAATTGCAAAACCGCTGTAGATATATACAATCCCGAAAAAGATATAACCTTTTTTAAAGAAAAACCAAGTACCTACTTTACTTTAAGACCGGGTGACTTTGTAATTTTCTTCCCAGAAGATGGACATGCACCTGCTATTGGTAATGGCCACATAAAAAAAGCAGTCATTAAAGTACTTGTATAAACAATCAATTTTTAAAAATATGGCTTCTTACGGCAAAAAAAAAGGTTTGCTCAAAATCATTAAAAACGATCCCTGGCTTGAGCCCTATAGTGATGCGATTTTAGGCAGATATAATTATGCAATTGAAAGAGAAGAGCATTTTTCGAAAGGTGAAAAGTTGTCTGATTTTGCAAACGGGCATACATATTTCGGACTTAACAAAAGTAATGATTACTGGACTTTCAGAGAGTGGGCACCTAATGCAACAGCCATATATCTTGAAGGAGATTTTAATAACTGGACTAAAAGCGAAGAATTCAGATTAAGTCCAATTGGGGATGGAGTTTGGGAGATCAAACTGCATAATTCAATTATTAAACACGAGCAATACTATAAAATTATCGTAGAATGGCCAGGAGGCACAGGGGAGAGAATTCCTGCCTGGGCTACAAGAGTTGTTCAGGATAGTCAAACCAGAATATTCAGCGCTCAGGTATGGGATCCTGAAAAACCATATGCTTTTAAATGCAAAAAATTCATACCTGACAACAACCCACTTCTTATTTATGAATGTCATATAGGTATGGCAACAGAAATTGAAGGTGTTGGCACATATAATGAATTCAGGGAAAATGTATTACCAAGAATTCACAAACTGGGTTACAATGCGTTGCAGATAATGGCAATACAAGAGCACCCGTATTACGGATCTTTTGGTTACCATGTTTCAAGTTTCTTTGCTCCTTCCTCCCGATTTGGGACACCTGAAGATTTAAAACAGCTCATTGACGAAGCTCATTGTCTTGGTATTGCTGTAATAATGGATATAGTTCACTCTCACGCAGTTAAAAACACACTTGAAGGTTTAGGTCT
>CAZFUO010000013.1:6016-25883 GCA_964522065.1 uncultured Bacteroidales bacterium
CGGCCTGGGATTCACTTTGCTTTGACTACAGTAAAGATGAAGTAAATAAATTTCTTTTATCTAACTGCAGGTATTGGCTTGAAGAGTTTAAATTTGACGGCTTCCGTTTTGATGGCGTTACATCAATGCTTTATCTTAGTCACGGACTTGGAGAGAACTTTGGTAGTTATGGCGATTATTATAATGGCAACCAGGATGGTGATGCTATTTGTTACTTAACTCTTGCAAATAAACTAATTCATGAAATAAATCCGAAGGCAATTACTATTGCAGAAGAAGTTAGTGGAATGCCTGGCATTGCAAGCCCGGTAAGTTATGGTGGTATTGGTTTTGATTATCGCCTTGCTATGGGAATACCCGATTTCTGGATAAAGCTTATTAAAGAAACAAAAGACGAGAATTGGAAACCTGGAGCAATTTGGTGGGAACTTACAAACCGGAGAGCTGACGAAAAAACCATTAATTATGCTGAAAGTCACGACCAGGCACTTGTTGGAGATAAAACATTAATTTTCAGACTCATTGATGCCGAAATGTATTGGCATATGATGAAAGAAGATCCAAATTTTATTGTTGAAAGAGGTATTGCTCTTCATAAAATAATAAGACTGATGACAAGTTCAACCATGAATGGTGGTTACCTTAATTTTATGGGTAATGAATTTGGTCACCCTGAATGGATAGATTTCCCCAGACAAGGAAATGGATGGTCATATAAATACGCCAGAAGACAATGGAGCCTCTCTGACAATAGCAATCTTAAGTACGAATTCTTACTGAAATTTGACAGGGCATTGGTTGAAACAATCAAAAATGACAAGAAATTTCTAAAGAGTGGTCCTATACAAAGGTGTATTAATGACAACGATCAGGTATTGGCATACCAAAGAAATGATTATTTGTACGTTATAAATCTACACCCATATAAGTCATATACAGGTTATGGAATGTTGGTTGACAGAGGAAGCTACAAGATAGTTCTCAATACAGATTCGTCAGATTTTGGCGGTTTCGGATTGATAAATGAAAGCATTGTACACATAACTCAAACCGGATTGGAGAAAAACACAGACCTGGAGTGGTTAAGACTATATATTCCTGCCAGAACTGCATTAGTATTGAAAAGATTATAATTTTATACATCATGGGACATCATCAAATTGACAAACTTGACGAGAAGATTTTACAAATGATATCTGCCGATGCCAGAATACCCTTTCTGGAAGTTGCACGTGAGTGTAACGTATCTGGTGCCGCCATACATCAAAGAATTCAAAAACTAACAAATCTGGGCATATTAAAAGGTTCGGAGTATATAATAGATGCAAATAAAATTGGTTATCAAACCTGTTCTTATGTAGGAATATTCCTTAAAGACCCGGGGCAATTTAAACACGTATTAAGCGAGTTGCTAAAAATACCTGAAGTAGTCGAATGTCATTATACCACAGGTCAGTATGATATGTTCATAAAGATTTATGCCAGAAATAATAAACACATGTTGAGCATAATACATGAAAAATTACAGCCTTTAGGTTTAGCCAGAACAGAAACTCTTATTTCGTTTAATGAGGCCTTCAGAAGGAATGTACCTGTTTATAATCTTGAAGTAGAAGATTAACCATTAATCCTGTAAACCAATAATCTTCCTTTATCAATTGAAATTGAGAAATCATCAGATAAAGACTCATTTAAAGTGCCTTGCCACCAACTTGTAAGGCACTTATTTTCTATAGGATATTTCAAACCCATAGTTGAAATACGGCAGTCAGTATTTAATGAAAAAATTGAAACCTGCTGACCTTTAAAGCTTTTAAATCTGGCAACAGTATATTTACCGTCGCGTGTGGTGCAAACTTCAGGAGCCATTTCATCGCTTCCGGTTGCTTTGTAGTCATCTACAGACATACCTGAACTAAAACAATCTATTCTACCATAATCAGTTAACAAACAAACTGATTTTAGCTTTTCAGAATAATCAGCCAGTAATGAAATATTACCCAGAGTATGATCTTCTCTTAAACCCGTAGCACCAAGTATTGCAATTTCATCGAAACCGCTGTTAATACAAAACTCAACTGCCTTAGTCAAATCGTTTGTTTCCTGATCAGAAGAACTGTATATTTTATCAGAATACCTTATTTTAAGGTCTTCAGGAATACTATCCATATCTCCTACTATAGCCAATGGCTCTAACCCAAATTCAAGAAGTTTTAAAATTGCGCCATCGCAACAAATAATACTTTTTGCATTTTTCAACAAATCTAATCTCTGCTGATTAAAAGGAAATGCGCCATCGGCTAAAATAAGAGCTTGCATATAATACTTAAATTTTTACTGCAAATTTAATTAAATAATTGGCGGGGGCTACCGGATATAAACCTTTATCGGTAATTGTTTGATCACCATTTCTGAAATGTGCTTCCCAACCCCAGGCATTACTACTATATTTTGCACTAAATAAGTTGTTTACAAAGAATGATAATTTAGAATCAGCAAAATTTAAAAGTTTGAAATCATATGCAATATTCAAATTGAAATTGTTATACGATGGCAACTTCAAATCTTCATTTTGTGTATTTGTTACATACTGATCACTTACAAACTTATAATTAAGACCCACTTTCAGGTTTCTGGCTGGATTAACATTAACACCTGCAGCTACAATGACCTCGGGAGAAAAAGGCAACGATGCCTGATCAAAATATTGAGAAAGCTGTTCTGCTTCAGCCCAGTCATTTGAATTGTTATATGTTTCAAACCATGCTGTATAATCTAAAACCTTGCTTCTGCTGAAAGTTGCATTAGCAAACAATTCCAGCCATTTAGCAGGTTTATATCCACCCATTAACTCAACTCCAGCTCTATAGCTATTTTCAACATTACTCATTAATTTATATCCTACTTCATTTAATCTTCCTGTTGGCACAAGCTGATCTTTATATTTCATATAATAAATATTGGCAGACATCATTAGTATGTTATTATCGAATGTATAACCAAGTTCGTAGTCTGTAAGTTTTTCTGCTCTGATATTATTAGACGAACCAAGTTTAACCGCATCTTTTAAATCTGCTCTGGTAGGTTCACGATGTGCAATTGATACTGAAGCAAAAATTTTGTTATTCCTATTTATATCATAGAAAACACCTGCCTTTGGATTAAAGAAATCCCATGTTCTTGTTTGAGTCAGGTCAAGTAAATCATCATCGTCAATACCTGACAACTCGTAATTAACATGTCTGTATTGCAAATCGACATAAAAGTTAAGTTTATCAGAAACCATTAGCTCTGTTTTTGCAAAAACATTAGCATCAGTTTTCTCAGCATGATTTCTTGACCACTCATATTTAAATGGAATATTCTGATTGTTTTCAACCCATAGAAGATTTGCAAAATGATCACCATTATAATAAGTGTACATGCTTCCCAGTAATACATTAAATTGTTTCTTTTGATATTTCAAACTAACATTTGCAGTATAAAAACCATTATCCATATTTTTTCTTCTTATAAGGTCTGTTTCCTGGAATGTATTTCCGTCAATAACCTGATTTGGTATATTCATAGAAGAAAAGCTCTTATCTTGCTTATACTGTTCGTAGTAGCCATAACCATCAGTATAGTTAGCACCCAAAGTCATTAATAATGACTCTGATAATTCATTTGTATAAAATAGTTGAAAATGATGCTGATAATAGTTATCGCTTTCATTATCATAATAAACACCATCAGTTATTTCACCTGCAGGATTATATCTGGGATTTGATTTCATTTTTGATTCGGAAATACCTTCCCAGGTTATGCCAGTATGCTGACTACCATGAATATAGTTTAATTTCAATGCAGAATTTTCAAATCTTTTCGAAAATGACGCAAATAAAGACTCATGATCACACCATCCATTTCTGATATAACCATTAGAATTTAAATTTGAATACCTCAAATCGAAGCTATTACCATTACCAAAAACCCCGGTTCCAACAGCTAAATTTTGTTGAAAAGTTCCATAGCTACCTGCAGTTGTAGAAGATTCAAAATAGGCATCTGCACCTGCATTTCTGGTTGTCATATTAATACTCGCGCCAAATGCTCCGGGACCATTTGTTGAAGTTCCAACCCCCCTTTGAACCTGAATACTATTTAATGCTGAAGTCATATCAGGAATATTTACCCAGTACACTTCATGCGATTCAGGATTATTAAGCGGAATACCATTTAGTGTGATATTTATTCTGCTTGCATCTGTACCTCTTATTCGCAAAGATGAATATCCTGAAGCGGTTCCATTTTCACTTGTAGCAACCAATGAAGGAACCATCCATAATACATGAGGTAAATTGTTAGCTACAGTCAGACTTTTAATTTCTGCTGCTTTAAGATTAGATTGTGCAACAGGAGTAGATTTTCCGGCACTATTACCTAAAATAAGTACTTCATCAAGATTTCTTGATTGAATGCTGTCAGATGAAAAATTGTTTTCAGCGTAACCAATTAAAACTGTGGAGAAAAATGCTGTAAAAAAGCATAAAAAAAACCTTTTCATGTTTCTAAAAATTTAGATTAAACAATAAAAAGGGGTTAAAAAAGAGAAGTATACCAAAATCAGCAATATTGCTTTCTTTTTCCCGACGGTAGGATTATCTACATCCGGTTCAAAGGGTATTATCTCAGCCCTGTAATACAGGACACCCCTAAAATCAGGGCAAAGATAAGCTATTTTTTGATATTCGAACTAATTAGGATTTGATTTTCAAAAAAGGTAAATTTGCATAAAAATTTGAAACCTAAAAATCATGGGAAAAGTTATTCAAATAGGAGCCGGTGGTGTAGGTACTGTAGTTGCTCACAAGTTGGCACAACATCCTGAAATTTTTTCAGAGATAATACTGGCAAGTCGTACAAAATCAAAATGTGATGAAATTGCCAAAGCAACCGGAAGTAAATTAATCAGAACCGCTCAGGTTGATGCAGATGATGTAAATCAGCTGATAGAATTATTCAATAAGGAGAAACCTGAACTAGTAATAAATGTTGCACTCCCCTATCAGGATTTAACCATAATGGATGCCTGCCTGGAATGTGGAGTAAATTATCTTGATACTGCCAATTACGAACCAAAGGATGAAGCTCATTTTGAATATTCCTGGCAATGGGCATATCAGCAAAAATTTAAAGATGCCGGATTGACAGCTATTCTTGGTTGTGGATTTGACCCTGGTGTTACAGGAGTATGGACAGCTTATGCAGCTAAACATTACTTTGATGAAATTCATTATCTTGATATAGTTGACTGCAATGCAGGAGATCATGGAAAAGCTTTTGCTACCAACTTTAATCCTGAAATAAATATTCGTGAAGTAACTCAAAAAGGTAAATACTGGGAAAATGGTCAATGGGTTTTTACAGAGCCACATGAAATCCATAAATCGCTTACATACCCACAGGTTGGACCAAAAGAATCTTATTTGATTTATCACGAAGAGTTGGAATCTTTAGTAAAAAATTTTCCGACTTTAAAAAGAGCAAGATTCTGGATGACATTCGGACAAGAATATTTAACTCACTTAAGAGTTATTCAAAATATAGGAATGGCCAGAATTGACCCTGTTATGTATAACGGTGTTGAAATTGTTCCTATACAGTTTTTGAAGGCTGTACTACCAGACCCTGGTGAACTTGGAGCCAACTATACAGGACAAACATCTATAGGATGTCGCATTCGCGGTATAAAAGACGGAAAAGAAAAAACATATGCCGTTTATCAAAACTGTAGTCACGAAGAAGCATTTAAAGAAACAGGTGCACAAGGAGTTAGCTATACAACAGGTGTACCTGCAATGTGTGGTGCAATGATGTTCATGCAAGGCAAATGGAAAAAGCCGGGTGTATTTAATGTTGAAGAGTTTGATCCCGATCCATTCCTTAAAGCTATTGCTGAAAACGGTCTGCCTTGGGTTGAGTTTTTTGATATAGATTTAGAAATCTGATTGCTGAATAAAATAGAACAGTACTTACAAATCAAGCCGTTGTTAACTTTAATTTAATTTTATTTAACATATAATTAATTCGGCGGCTTGGTTTTTTTATTACCTTTGGAAAAAAATAATAAAATCAACAATCAATATGGCAAAAGAAAAAGACCAGGAAAATGCAAAATCTCCGGCTAGCGAAAAGCTAAAAGCACTACAAGCTGCTATGGAGAAAATAGAAAAGAGCTACGGTAAAGGATCTATCATGAAAATGGGTGACGATATAGTAGAGGAAGTTCCAGTTATATCAACTGGATCTATAGGATTGAATGCAGCATTAGGAGTTGGAGGTTTCCCAAGAGGTAGAGTTATTGAAATCTATGGCCCTGAGTCTTCCGGTAAAACCACTTTAGCCATTCATGCAATTGCTGAAGCACAAAAAGCCGGCGGTATAGCAGCATTTATTGATGCAGAGCACGCTTTTGATCGCTTCTATGCAGAAAAGCTGGGAGTAGATATTGAAAATCTGTGGATATCTCAACCTGACAATGGAGAACAAGCATTAGAAATAGCCGAACAGTTAATCAGATCTTCAGCTATCGATATTATTGTAATTGACTCTGTTGCAGCACTAACACCAAAAGCTGAAATTGAAGGCGAAATGGGTGATTCAAAAATGGGGCTTCAGGCAAGATTAATGTCACAGGCACTTAGAAAATTAACTTCTGCCATTAATAAAACAAACACAACCTGTATTTTTATTAATCAGTTAAGAGACAAGATTGGAGTTGTATTTGGTAATCCCGAAACCACAACTGGTGGTAATGCATTAAAATTTTATGCTTCAGTAAGATTAGACATTAGAAAAATCGGACAAATTAAAGATGGCGAAGATGCTATTGGTAGCCAGACAAGAGTCAAAGTTGTTAAAAACAAAGTTGCACCTCCATTCAGAAAAGCAGAGTTTGATATAATGTATGGAGTTGGAATTTCTAAATCAGGTGAGTTAGTTGATTTAGGTGTGGAATTTGGAATTGTCAAGAAAAGTGGATCATGGTATGCATACGGAGACACCAAACTTGGTCAGGGCCGTGAAGCAGCTAAAGATTGCATGAAAGATAATCCTGAACTGGCTGAAACAATTGAAGCCGCTATTTATGAAGCTTTAAAAGCAAAACATACAAAATAAAAAAATCCCGGACTCAAATCCGGGATTTCTTTTTTATTCAAAGATGCCAAGAGACTCACAATAAGCAATTTCAGCATCAACAATAAATTGAATTTCATCTTCATTAAAAGACCCTACCTTATCTTGATTACGTAAGAAGTTAGTTCATCCAGGTCTACCTCAACTTCAGTATCAGCTTCATCAATAAACCCTTTTTCTTCGTAAAATTCATAAATAAGATCGACAATGTAATTCAATTCATCATCACTAAACTTTTCTTTAAGTTCCTGTGGCAACTGATTACGAATAAAGAGTATAGCCGCATCTTCGTCATAATCCGGAAAATCCTTTTCAATAGTATCCATAATACAGTTATTAAGTTAGACAATAAAATTATTCCTTAATCTCAGCCTCTTCTTCACTTACAGAGAAATCCACATTACCCGTTTCAACAAGTAAATTATACCATTGTATAAGTTTCTTAATATCTGTCGGGTAAACCTTATCCCTGTCAAAATCAGGAACAATTTCAGCAAAATAATTTCTCAAAGAAGTGCTGTCTGCTTTTGCTTCTACACTGGCCTTTTGACCATTTTCTTTAGATTTCATTGTTTCGAGAATCTCTGCAAGAGGTTTGTCACCTTCTTCTGTAAACATTGAAACATCACCCAGCGAAACAACTTTATCTGATGCATGTGCAGGTACACGCTTTTTATCTATCAATGACTCAACTATAAGCATGTTCTTACCTTGTGATACCACTCTGAATAATCCAGGTTTTCCCGAAATAGAAACAATCTTTTTCAACATAAAAATCAAAAATTTAATAATTTAAATTGTACAATATCTTCTGTAACTGGGGAATGACAGGATTAACCCCATCATTTATAATAATAAAATCCGAACGATCCATTTTCACATCTTCATCTATCTGATTTGCAATCCTTTGCTTAACATCTTCAAAACTCAGGCCACTCCTCTTTACAACCCGCAATATACGCAAATTTTCAGGAGCAGTAACACAAATTATCTTATCAAATCTATCCTCAAGTTTAGCTTCAAAAAGAATAGCTGTTTCCTGTACAACTATACTGCAATCTTTATGTTGATTTTGCCACTTAAGAAAATCCCTGAAAACAACAGGATGAATTATAGAATTAACTTTTGATAAATTATTCTTGTCAGAAAATATTATAGCAGATAAAAGTTTTTTATTTAAACAGCCACCTTTATAAATATCATCTCCAAATTCACTCTTAAGACCATCAATGATTTCAGGTTTTTTTTCAGTTAGTATTTTTGATCTGGTATCAGAATCATAGACAGGTATTCCCATCACATTAAACAACTGAGAAACCACGGTTTTACCGCTACCTATACCACCTGTTAAGCCTAATACCATCATAACTTTTACTTTTTCTCAATCAAACATTCAACTGTTTCAGGGATAAGCCTGATATTTCTGATACTTGACGGGTATCTCTCAAGAATTGGTTTAAGATTGTTAGCATTTGCATTCCTCAGACTATCATAATCTACAACCAAATTAAAATCTAATGCATTAATCTTAGTGTATGAGCTTAATCCAACAAAAAATACAATTTTTATTTGAGAAGGAAACGAAAGTAAGTTCTCATCTGAAGGAAAATTTCTTCCCTTAACAGGTATCAACATAGATCTTTCAGTAAACTCTTCAACCATAAGTTTAGCTTTGACTTTGTTGGTGGAAAAATTAACCCCTTTTATACTCTTTAATTCAACACTATAATCTGATGTGTTCTTTAAATCTTTAACAGACAATTTAACTGTCTCAACAGAATCTAATTTATCGAGTATTTCTTTTGAAGCATAAGCAGTAATAAAGGAAGGAGTTATTTGAGGTTTTTCAGTAAGCATATATTGATTTGCAAGAATCAAATCAGATTTGAACGAAACAGGAAGTTTCTTACTTAATTTATGAACAAAATTAATTGATAGAGTATCAGGTTTAATGCTAAGAAGTTGGGTTGAAGATCGAAGTTTATATCTTAGTCTGGATTCTATTGTGCCAGAGGGGATACTGCTTCTACCCTCTCCTCTGTACCATTCCATTGGATCAATAGAAACAGTAAGATCTTTAAGATGCTTATAATAATAGTACATTAAAGTACCTTTATCTCTCAATGTAACGTGAATGCCATCAGGCATATCATTTGTAATCTCAAGATTTCCCGGTATTTCTGTGTATGTTACAGGTATATCAAGCCCAAACTCTGTAACATTTTGTAGAGATTGAAGTATCCAGAAAAAAACGGACACTATAAGAAATATCAGAAAAATCATCAATTCTTTGCTGAAAGGATTTCTGAACAAAGTGATAATTTTTCTGATAAAATTTTGAAGTTTAATCCATATGGACTGAAGAAAAGTCACTTTTATTTCTTTTCATCTGTAGGCTCAGTACCAGCTGCAAAGACTGCACTTTTTTCTACCCTGATTCTTACATTATCAGAAATTTCAATAATAAAAGAATCATCTTTTACTTCACGTAATTTACCATAGATACCACCGGAAGTGATAACTCTATCTCCGGCTTTTAAAGCTGCGCGGGCTTTTTGAATTTCTTTCTGCTTTTTGTTTTGTGGTCTGATCATAAAGAAATAGAAAACCACAAAAATTAAAGCCAACAAAATTAATGAAGAATAACCACCTGCACCACCGGTTGCAGGAGCAGCAGCTGCCTGTAGCAAAATACCAGCTAAAACCATGTTCTATATTTATTAAGTATTATTGAGTACAAATATAATATTTTTACTTGAAATTCAATAAACTCAACTAAAAACACTTTCAGGCTTTGAAAAGCTTATTCTGATTTCTTAATCCGGTTACTATCTGGTCAAGAATACCGTTGACAAAATTTCCGCTCTTGGCAGTACTATAAACTTTTGCTATATCTATATACTCATTCAAACTTACACTAACCGGAATACCTTCTATTTCAGTAATTTCAGCAAGTGCAACCTGTAGAACATAAAGATCCATAATTGCCAACCTTTCCAGATCCCAGTTTTTAACAGCATCATTAATTAAAAGCCTGTAAGACTCACCCTTAAGTATCGAAACCCTGAATAGATCTTTTGCAAAGTTCATATCTGTATCGTCCTTGAACATAGGCAGCAAATCCTGATAAATACCTTTTTCGGGGCTAAATCTCTTTATGGTCTTAATCACAAAAGTAATTACAATATCAAGATCGTCATTCCAGTAAATACTCTGCTCTTCCAGTATTTCAAACAGAGTTTCATTATTTTGAAGAATCCTTTTAAAAATTTTTCTCCAGATTTCTTTATCAGTTTCAAAATCAGAAACCTCAAGATTCATGTATTCTTCATAAAAATCACTGGCCACTACACTATCATAAACTGATTTTATGAAAGATTCATTGTTTGACCAATTAAGACCTTTATTTCTTACAAACTGACTAAGACTTTTGTTTTCTGTAACAAGTTTGGCAAACGAATTATCTGCAAATCTTCTGTTAGGATTTTTTTCCTGCTCAGAAGGCAAATACTTATTTTTTGCAATATCTATCCTCTGTTCGGCATAGCGGGTAACATCAGGAATGATCTGAAGCAAATAATGATATAATTCGTAAGATTTTTCTAGACTATGAAAAAATTCTTTTTCTGCCTTTACCAGATCTTTTGAACCACTCTGATAGTAGGCATATATCATCTGGACTGCTTTTATGCGGATAAGAACGCGATTTATCATCTTTTTAAGGAGCTACTTTTTCTGAAATACGCTGCGAAATTACTACAAAAATCTGAATAGAACATTGCAGGTTTCAAATAAAATTAAGAAATTTGAGAATTACAAGATTTTAAACAAAGTAAATGCACTTTTAGTTTATGGAAGAATTTGAAGATCGAGAAAGAGACATAGCTTACAGTCGCACTGTAAAAGCAGGAAAGAGGATATATTATCTGGACGTAAAACGTAACAGAAACGATGATCTGTATCTTTCGTTAACAGAGAGCAAGAAAAAAGTATCCGGAAATCCTGACAACCCTGATATTACATACGAAAAGCATAAGATTTTTCTGTACAGGGAAGATTTATCAAAATTTACCGAGGCGTTGATTGATGTTATAAGATATATAAAAGATAATGAAACCGCCTCAGAACCAGAAAGTGAAACAATAGAAGAAAGCAAACCGATAAAAATTGATTTGACTGATTTCGAATAATTTGTTTCAATATATTTTTTTGCTATCTTTGCGCCGCTTTTGACGCATCCGTGTGATGGGAAAATTCAGAGCAAAATCTTGAAATTTTTGAGTAACACAAAAAATTAAAAAATGAAAAATTTACAATTAATCGGAACATCCAGAGAAAATTTTGGAAAAAAGACTGCTAAAGCTATTCGTAAACAAGGTCAGGTACCCTGCGTTCTTTACGGAGGAGATAGCAATGTTCATTTTCAGTTGAGCGAAAACGATTTAAGAAATCTTATTTTCACACCTGAAATTTTCACTATTGAATTGAATATCGATGGAAAGAGCTATATGTCTATTTTAAAAGACGCTCAGTTCCACCCAGTTAAAGATAATCCTTTACACCTGGATTTCTTACAGATTTTTGAAGAAAAGCCTATCATTATGGAGGTACCAGTAAAACTTAAAGGTTTGGCTGAAGGTGTTAAAGATGGTGGTAAACTAAGCCAGGAACTTAGAAAACTTAAAGTTAAAGGTCTTTACAATAATATTCCTGAAGTTTTGGAAATTAATATTACAAAACTTGGTCTTGGAAAAACTCTTCAGGTTGGAACATTATCTTTTCCTGATTTGGAAATCATCACTTCAAAACAAGCAATTGTATGTGCTGTTAAACTTACTCGTGTTGCCCGTGGTCTTGCAGCTGCAGCAGCTAAAGAAGCTAAGAAATAATTTACATCTCATCATAAGAAAGCTGTCCTTTTGGGCAGCTTTTTTTTTATCCCCCGGATATTAGTATTTTTGTAGAATAACTTTTAAAAAATATGCATTATCTCATAGTAGGACTTGGTAATATTGGTCCTGAATACGAACATACAAGACATAATATTGGATTTGATATTGTTGATAATCTTGCAACTGATGCCGGCGTAAAATTCACAGACAGAAGGTATGGAGCAATAGCAGAGATGAAAATAAAAAACAAATATCTTACTCTTTTAAAACCATCAACCTATATGAATCTCAGCGGCAATGCTGTAAGATATTGGATGCAGGCTGAAAAAATTGAAATTGAGAATATTCTTATTATTGTTGATGATCTTGCATTACCTTTTGGCAGTCTAAGGCTTAGACCTTCAGGTAGCGATGCAGGGCATAATGGCTTAAAACATATACAGGAAACACTCTCAACTACCAATTATGCAAGGTTAAGGTTTGGAATTGGAAACGATTTTAACAGGGGACAGCAAATCGAATACGTTTTAAGCGGTTGGTCACCAGAACAATTAGAGACATTACCTCAACTTATAGACAGATCATCAGATATAGTAAAAAGTTTTTGTCTTGCCGGATTGCAAAGAACTATGAATGATTATAACAAAAGATAATGGCTGAAGTCAGAATTGATAAATGGTTATGGGCTGCCAGAATATACAAAACCAGATCCATAGCAACAGAAGCTTGTAAAAAAGGCAAAATAAGCATAGCCGGAAACAAGCTGAAACCATCAAGAATGATCAAAGAAGGTGATATAATTGAAGTTAGAAAAGCGCCCATTATATGGTCTTTTAAAGTATTAAAATCTATTCAAAACAGAGTCGGAGCAAAACTTCTGCCTGAAATACTTGAAAATGTTACTACTAAAGATCAATTAGAGGCTTTAGAACTAAGCAAATTAGCCAGCGAATCAGGAAGGGAAAGAGGCACAGGCAGACCAACAAAAAAAGACAGAAGAGATCTAATTGATTTTACGGACAATTATGGGTTTGATTTTGATTCAGATAATGATGAATAAAATAAATCTATATGCTAAAACCTGACCTTGAAATAGTAATACTTAATTATAACACAAAACATTACATTGAGAAGTGTTTAAATAGTCTGCAAAATAATTATATAAATAAAAGCAGATATAAAGTTACTGTTACTGTGGTTGATAATAACAGCAATGACGGCTCTGCAGACTACCTCAATAGTATTGAGAACATAAATTTTATAAGATCTGAAAAAAACGGCGGTTTCGCATTTGGAAACAATTTGGCAATATCTGCCAGCCAGGCAAGATATATTATGCTTTTAAACAGTGATACCGAAATACCTGACAAAAGCTCTTCAATAGATGAATTAATTGAAGTCATGGACAAAGATGAAACCGTTGCAGTCATAACACCTAAAGTTATTTTAGGAGACGGCACTTTAGATAAAGCATGTCACAGAGGAGAACCTGATTTGTGGAATAGCTTTTGTCATTTTTCAGGCCTGGAGAAGATTTTTAAAAGTATTAAGAATTTTAACGGATATCATCTGACATATCTTGATTTAAAAACGCCACATTATATTGAAGCATGTACAGGTGCTGCTATGCTTGTAAGAAATGAGGCTATAGCTAAAACAGGTTTACTTGATGAGAGATTTTTTATGTATGCTGAAGATCTTGATTGGTGTAAAAGATTCAGAGACAATGGGTATAAGATTTCCTATTATCCTTACACAGTAATATTGCACCACAAATATGGCTCAGGAATTAAAAATTCAGAGAAGAAATTATCGGTTGAAACCAAAAAATGGTTTTACAAAACCATGTTAATTTATTACGACAAGCATTATTCAAAAAAGCACTCTTATTTTTTCAGACTTTGTATTGCGCTTTTTGTCCGCTTAAAAACAATTAATCCCGGGAAATAAACTGGTAAACAAAGACATCGGTAAAACCACCTTCCACTTTATTCCATTTTTTAAGATTAGCGGTTTCGACGAAACCTGCATTTCTGAAAAGGTGAAGACTTGAAATATTCATTGATGGGATATAGGCATAAACCTGTTCAAGTTTAAGAAACCGCAAAGCATAATCCATAACCAGATTTAAAGCAATTAAAGCCAAACCTCTGCCGCGGTAGTCGGAATCAACAAGAATGCCAACTCCTACCCTGCTGTGATATGGCTCAAAGTCATATAAATCGACAGTACCCACGGTAGCTCCGGAAGACTTTTCTTTAATCATAAGTCTCAATTGTCCTGCTTCATAAATATTCTGATGAGAGTTATCAATATACTTACGCAATACATATCTTGAATATGGATTGAGTGTACTTCCGTATTTCCACAACTTGGTATCATTTTCCCATTTGTAAAGAAGATCAAGATCTTCAGGTTCGAGGGCTCTAAGTTTTAACAAATCGTTTTCCAGCCACATTTCCCTTTATTTTTGTGTTTCAATTTCTTCTTCTTCATCATCATCCTGAGAATGATCATAGTCATCACTTTCCTGAGAAGCAGAATTCTCTTCTTTTTGATCAAATTTTGTTTCTACTTCTTTTCTGGTTTGAGTAGGCCATATAAACATAAAAAGCACAAGAATAACCAGATATAACATGCCAAGTCCTTTCAGATCTGATAACAATTGCACAAGCAAAGTAAAAATGCCCAAAAATGAAAAAATAATAAGCCTTACAATCTGAACTTTTTTATATTCATCGAGTCTAGCTTCGTCAGAATCATTTAGCTTTAATACTTTTACCTTCTTTTTTGACCAAACCAAAACACCCGGAATACCTGCGAAAACAAGAATTACCAAAACTTGTTGCATATTAATAGCGTCAAGTTTATCCAGTTGATAAATTTTTAATCCCGAACCAAAAATCCAGAAACCCATTAAAACCAAAATGACCAATGTTATTGTATATATCTTTTTCATATCGTATCAACCTTTATAAATAATTCTGTTTAAAATCGAACGTCCTAATGTAATTTCATCTGCATATTCCAGCTCATCTCCTACTGAAATACCTCTGGCAATAGTAGTAATATTTACTTCTTTGTCTGATATTTTTCTGTAAATATAAAAAGAAGTTGTATCACCTTCCATTGTTGCCGGTAAAGCAAATATTATTTCTTTAACTCCATCAGAACCAATTCTGGCAACCAGACTTTCAATATTAAGACTGGCAGGCCCAATACCATCCATAGGAGAAATCAAGCCACCTAAAACATGATAAACTCCATTATACTGACCGGTATTTTCAACGGCCATTACTTCTCTAATATTTTCTACAACACAAATCCTTGTTGTGTCACGTTTTGTATCTGAACATACATTACATATATCAGTATCAGATAAGTTGTGACAGACCCTGCAATACTTAACTTCATTTTTTAATTTTATAAGTGAATTGCCAAATTTTTCCACACTGTCTGCAGGTTGCCTGAGAAGATATAAGACCAACCTTAAAGCAGTTTTCTTACCAACACCTGGTAATTTTGAAAACTCATTAACAGCCTCTTCTAATAAAACCGAAGGAATTTGCCTAGTCATTATAAAATAAGTTTGATAAAAGACAAATGTACAGCCAAACTTGAACTTTGACAAACTTGAAAAAGAATTATATTAACTTTGCAGCCATGAATTTCAACCTGATCATACTATTAATACTTGCAACATACTTTATTGTATTAATGCTTATTTCTGCATTTTCAGGAAGTAAGGGAGATAACGAAACCTTTTTTACAGGAAACAAAAAGGCTCCATGGTATATTGTGTCTATTGGAATGATTGGTAATTCAATATCGGGAGTAAGTTTTGTATCAGTACCGGGAATGGTAAAAGACAATGGGTTTCTGTATATGCAAACAGTTATTGGATTCTTTTTTGGCTATCTGATAATTGCAAAAATACTTCTGCCTCTATATTATAAACTGGAATCACCGAGTATTTACACATATCTTCAAAACCGCTTCGGAAATAGCGCTTACAAAACAGGTTCATGGTTCTTCCTTATTTCAAAAGGTATTGGATCGGCTGCCAGGATATACGTTGTTGCTATTATTCTGCAAACTCTTGTATTTTCCGGGTTTGGAATAACATTTCCTGTAACTGCTACAATTTTAATTTTCATGATATGGCTCTATACTTATAAAAGTGGTATAAAAACTATAGTCTGGACAGATATGCTACAATCTGTTATAATGATAGCAGCTATGATTTTCATGCTTTTCTCAATATCAAATCAGATGAATCTTAGCATTTCGGAGCTGGCAGATACAATATCCAGATCAGAGATGTTTAAAGTGTTTGAATTTGAAGACTATAAAAGCAAACAGTTCTTCATTAAACAATTCTTCAGCGGTATATTTATTGCATTGGTTATGACAGGACTTGACCAGGATATGATTCAAAAAAACAGGACAATTAACAAACTGGAAGATGCACAAAAAAACATGTACTATTATGGCTTTGGCTTTATACCTGTAAATTTCATATTTTTGGTATTGGGAACCTTAATTTACATTTATGCAGCAAATGAAACAATAGTTTTACCGGCCACATCAGACCAGGTACTGCCAATGCTGGCATCTAAAGGTTATCTGGGCACATTTGCTTCCATTCTGTTTGTTATAGGTATTGTGTCAGCTACATTCTCAGGTGCAGATTCTTCTATGACCTCAATGACAACTTCATACTGTGTGGATATTGCAAACAAAAAAGACGATGTGAAATTCAGAAAAGTAATTCACCTTCTTATTGCAATTATTTTTGTGATTATGATAATTGTTTTTGATATAGTCAATAAAAAATCTTTGATAGATGCAATTTATACTATAGTATCATACACTTACGGTCCACTTTTAGGATTGTTTGCATTTGGAATCACAACAAAAAGAAAAACAATTGACAAATATATACCTGCTATTGCATTTCTTTCACCGGTAATTTGTTATATCTTGCAGTTGATTTCAAAAACCCAGTTCAACTACAACTTTGGATACGAACTTTTAATGTTGAATGGGCTTATGACATATACAGGTCTTTGGATTTTTTCTTTAAAAAAATAAAATATGGTAATTAAAAGTGCAGAGTTTATAATAAGTAATTCCAGTCTTTCAGATTGTCCAAATGATAATTTGCCTGAATATGCATTTATAGGACGTTCAAACGTTGGAAAATCATCACTTATTAATATGCTTACCAATGTAGGAAATCTCGCAAAAACATCGGTTAAGCCAGGTAAAACTCTTTTAATCAACCACTTTCTTATAAATAAAGAATGGTATTTAGTTGACCTTCCAGGCTATGGTTTTGCTAAGATTAGTCAAAAAAGCAGGGAAAAACTGCATAAGATGATAACAGACTATGTAACAAAGCGTGAACAACTTGCAAATTTATTTGTACTTGTAGATTCGAGGCATAACGCCTTTCAGATAGACCTGGATTTTATTGACTACCTTGGTGAAAATGGAATACCTTTCTCTATTGTTTTTACTAAAACTGATAAAATAACCCAATCGGACTTAAGTAAAAATCTAAAGAGTTTTAAAACAGAGCTGGAAAAAAACTGGGAAACCGCTCCACCTATTTTTATGACCTCTTCTGAAAAAGGCAGAGGCAGAGAAGAGCTTTTAGACTATATAGATAGTATAAATAAAACTCTCTAAACAGTCAATCCTTAAAAAAAGTGATATTTTCAATCTTGATACATGCTTTTTAAGACTTCATGATAAAATATTTGTATTTTTGCCCTGCTAAAACTAATCGATTTGGATATTTTTGAACATATAAGAAAAAAGGAAGAACCTGTATCAAAACTGGCCAGACAGTTACATGGTTACTTTACATATCCCAAACTTGAAGGTCCATTGGGTCCAAGGATGAAATTTCGTGGAAGAGAAGTTCTGAACTGGAATATTAATGACCATTTTGGTTTTGGCAGCAATGAAGAGATAAGAAAAGCTGATGAAGAATTCACTACAAAATGGGGATTATCATACCCTGTTGGTAACAGAATTATGTCAGGCCAGACAAGTCTTCACGAAAAATTAGAATCCAGACTTGCTGAGATTACAGGAAAAGAAGATGCCATAGTTTTAAACTACGGATATCAGGGATTTTTCTCAGTTCTTGATGCACTATGTGGCAGAAATGACGTAATAATTTATGACTCTCAAGTACATGCCTGCCTTATAGATGGCATAAGGTTGCATATGGGCAAACATTTTGTTTATAAGCATAATGATATTGAGAGTCTCGAAAAGCAAATACTTAAAGGCATTTCTGTTACAGATGAAACCAATGGAGGCATAATGGTTGTTACTCATGGTGTATTTGGAACAACCGGTGAATATGCTCCACTTGATAAAATCTCTGAACTTAAGAAAAAATTTCAGTTCAGATTGTTGGTTAATGACGCTGACGGTTTTGGAGTTGAAGGTAAAACCGGTGCAGGAACCGGTGAGATGTTTGGTGTAAACAAAGAAATTGATATTTATATGGGATCGTTCTCAAAGGCATATGGTTCTTTGGGAGCATTTGTTTCAGGTCCTGAAGACATCATGACTTATCTCAGGTATCACACCAGAACCCAGATTCATTCAAAAGCTTTACCTATGGTTTATGTTGCAGGTATGTTAAAGAGATTAGAATACCTTGAAGACAATTCCAAACTAAGAAAAAGCCTGCACAAAAAGGCTGAATATTTTAGAAAAGCTCTGATTAAAAACGAGTTTGATACCGGTGAATCTCAAGCTTGTACTATTCCCATTTTTCTAACATGTACAATTTATCAGGCACTCAATCTTATAATAGATTTGAGGGAAAATTATAATATTTTTTGTCCTGTACTGGTTTATCCATTTGTAAGTAAAGACAAACTATTACTCAGATTCCTTCTGACAGTACTTCATACCAACGATGATATTGACTACACCGTAAAGGCGCTTATTGAAGTCAGAAAAAATCTGAACGAGGGTAAATACAATGTTACTACCGATTTCTTCTCAGAAACTTAATTACACTTTTCAGTTTTCCACTTTTCGTACAGCTTGAAAAGCTTGTTTGGATCGGATGTGTACCAGGAATAACCGTTTCTTCTTTCGTAACCAATTTCTGAGATATCGTATTTGACAATCCCATCTCTGTCTGAAACAAAAGCTTTATTTGTTTGAAGATCACAAAATCTTCCCCATAAATCTTCTCCCTGAGTACTATTTATCATTCTCCGGTCTCTCTTGCCATCAGCATTAATAAAAGACTCTAATCTTTTATCCTTAATTCTGTTTTTGTCAAACCACTCCATGGCACCGTTTACTGCTTCTTTCACTCTATTATCAGGATTTGGAAGATCCATAAGCAACATTGTCAGACCAACAGATTCAGAACCACTTAAAGATGGCAATTCGTATGCTCTTGCCTTAGCTGGTAATAAAGTTTTTTCATCATGCTGAGCACACCACACTGTCTTCTTGCCATTCTGTATATATTGTGTGTTTAAAATACACTCAATACCTTTATCAAAGGCTTTTACTGACTTTTCAATTAGACTTTTATCGGCAATGCCTGTAAAATACTTATGATTCATATTTAAAGCTCTCAAAAGCTGCAAAATATTATTTGTTGCGTTGTCGTTAAAAGTAATGTGAGTATAATAGCCCTTATCTCTTGAGAACTGCTTAAAACCACCATTATCATATTGAAGGCTAAAAATAAAATTAAGACCTTTACAAAAAGCATCTTTATAAACGGGGTTTTTAGTAGCTTGGTA
>CAZFUO010000014.1:0-16278 GCA_964522065.1 uncultured Bacteroidales bacterium
AATCGCCTCCTCCAAGTTCAATTTGCATTTTTCAAGGATCTCTTTTTCAATCATTTCATATGCATTCTTAAACCATAAGAATTGCAAGACCAGCAGCATTATAATGCCGATTAATGAGATTATTTTTATGTAGAAAGATAGAATTCTTGTGTTTTTAAAAACCATGGCTGAATAAATTTTTGGCAAAAATAAATAATTTTTTAATACAAATGACTTTTATTGTGATTAAATTCATACATTCTTTACAGAAAACAGCAAAAAAAATCCCGCTTCAATTAAGAAACGGGATTCTCTACACAAAAGTAACAAGAAACTTATTTGTCAACACTCTTTGTAAGTCTCTGAATATCATCCATTGTAAGATTCCCATTCATTTGAATAATCACAAAATCAGAAACTTCATCGACCACCATTATCAACTCCCCAATAATTTGTTCGTTTTTTTTCTTTACATAGAAATTCACATTCGTATCTCCATCTTTTATCATCATTAAGACTTCATATGATGGATTTCTTTTTAGGTATGCGGTTTCCTCTCTCATCATTCTGGCTATATTTTCAGATTCTGATGTAAGTATCAAGATACCATCCAGTTTTCCCGCAAAATTGCCAATGTCAACTCCACCCTGAATTTTCATATTTGGCATCATTTTTAGCATTGTTTTTGAAACATAGACAGTTGTGACACCATCCATATTAGAAAAACGATCAAACAATTTCTTCTGAGAAAAACAATTGCCTGAAATAATCAGCAGTAATGATATAATCAATATTTTAGTTTTCATCTTGAAATATTTATTTTGAGATTTTATTTATTTGTTCGTTTAAAATTTTATTTGCTTTGCCTAAATTGCTTTCAGCGGTTTCGATTTGTTCAAAGCCTTCATTGAGATTTGTTGCAACAAGAGAAAGTGCTTTTTGAGCTTCTGCATATGCTAGCTCGGGATCAGTATAAGTGTCAGTCATTTTATTTTCATTATTATACAGATAAAGACTTATAGTGAAAATTAAAGTAAAACTTGCTGCTATTGATGCAATTTTTATCCATTGCCTGTTAAACAGACTTATGGTTTTTTGAGGTGGGTTGTGAGACTCGTTTGGTTTATTATCGTTATAAAAACTGATTTCTCTTGGAATGTTATTCTTATCTGAATCAAGTTTATCAATCAAAATCGATAGATTTAAATCAAGATCTTCAGGTATAACAATGTCATCTCCTTTGTATAGTGAAAGGAAAATATCAGCTTCATCTATTAATTCGTCAGGAACATTCTCTGAATTAAAAAATCTAAATAATTCTTGTTCCTGTTCAAGTGTAGTATTACCGTTGTAGAACTCATTAAGGAGTTCTTTTATATTTTCAATTTTCATTTATATACAAAATTAAATTGTTCTTTTATAGTTTTTCTTACCCTGGAAAGAATAACTCTGACATTAACTGCACTAAGACCGGTTATTTGCTCGATTTCTTCCAGACTGCAATCGTCGTTATGTCTTAATTTGAAAATTAGTTTTTGTTGTTCTGGAAGTTTTTCAATCAAACCTTCAACAATTTCTAATGCTTCCTTATTTTCAAAATCGTTCATAAAAGATTGGCTTTCATTATTATCTACGTATGCACTTTCAAATGGTACCGACCTGTTTCTCGCAGCTCTAAGCACATCCAGACATTGATTTTTGACCATTACTACACAAAATGATTCTGCATTATTTATGGAATTCATTTCGTTTCTTTTTTCCCATAGTTTTACAAAGACTTCCTGTACTACATCCTGTGCTTCATCGGCATTTTCCAGAAGCCTGAATGCTATTCGGAACATCTTCTTATGGAAGGGCAGAAACTTTATTTTAAATTCCTCTGAATCCATAAATTAGTTTCTGTCAGCTAATTGTTCAACCTCATTCATTGAAAATCTTCCCCTTAATCTTACAAAAGCAGCATCATCACCAGTTTTTAAAATAACAATTTCTCTTATGCTTTCTCCGATAACTCTTGCAAGTATTCTCGCTTTTTCATCACCATCATTGACTCTTACAATAGTTTCGTAATCACAGTCATCAATATTCATTACAAGATCTGAAAAATATTGTTTAACATCACAATCACATGAACTCAAATCGAGTATTTGTATTGATTTAATACTTAATCCGTTTACGTGACTATTGTTTATAAATGGCCTTAAAAAAAACATTGTTACCGGGCTTAGATTTACTTTTTCTACATTTTCCTGGTTACAGAATCGCCTGTATATGTTGCTAATTGATTGAGCATTGCATAAAAAGACATTCATCAATAGCAGAACAGAAATAATTGGAAGTATCTTTTTCATCTTGTTTGTTTTATCTTTAAGACGAATCATTTATCGACTTGTTACAAATGAAATCAAAAAAATCGTTTCTTTGTAGAGATTTTTATTAAATAGAATGAATGTTGTATGAGAAGTTTTGCATCTGATAATAATTCAGGAGTTCACCCTTTGGTCTTTAAAGCTTTAAATGAAGCAAATATAGATCACGCTGTAGGATATGGAGACGATTTTTGGACAAAAGAAGCCGACAGTAGATTTAAAGAAGTATTTGGTGATGATTGTGAGGTTTATTACGTTTTTAACGGAACCGGAAGCAATATAGTTGCTCTTCAATTGCTTACCAGACCTTATAATTCAATAATATGTACCGAAACCGCACATATATATGTAGATGAATGTGGCGCGCCTGTTAAAAGCACAGGCTGCCAATTGGTTCCTGTCAAAACAACAGACGGTAAATTAACTCCTGAACTAATCAAACACAAACTACATGGTTTTGATGATCAACATCATTCTCAGCCTGGTGTTATATATATATCACAATGTACAGAATTGGGGACTGTATACGCAGTAGAAGAAATTAAAGCAATTGCTGATTTAGCTCATGAATATGGCATGTATCTGCATATGGACGGTGCGAGACTGGCAAATGCTGCTGCATTTTTAAACAAAGGTTTGAGAGAAATATCAAAAGACTGTGGTGTTGACATTTTAAGTTTTGGTGGTACAAAAAATGGATTGATGATGGGGGAGAGCGTTGTTATTTTCAACAATGAATTTTTCTCAAAGGCAAAATATATAAGGAAACAAAATGCTCAGTTGGCTTCAAAAATGAGATATCTCTCAGTTCAATTTACAACGTATCTTAATGACGGCTTTTGGTATAAAAATGCATTACATGCAAACAACATGGCTCAAAAGTTATATAAAGGATTAAATAAATACGAAAATATAATATTCACTCAGGAAGTTCAGTCAAATGCTCTTTTTTTAAGAATGGAAAAAAGAGTTATAGATGAACTTCTAAAAAAATGGTTCTTTTATTTCTGGAATGTCGAAACTAATGAAATAAGATTAGTAACTTCGTTTGATACAACAGAAGATGATATTAAAAACTTTTTAAATGATGTTAAATCACTAATGTAAAACAAATCTATGAGAAAATTTAAGTTCTTGATTTTGTCTGTTTTAGCTTGCGGTTTTGTAATGGCTCAAAATCCGGCAAATTCAGTACCTGCAAAAAAGATAATTACTAAAACCGAAGCCATTACTCAAATCGGTGAACAGAAAACATCAATTGTTACAGGTAATATAAAAGGTTTTAAAAATGATGCTGTTTATTTCAGATATTTTGATGTTGCAAATACTAATAATTTTGAAATAGATACGATTATAGCAAAAGGTGGTTCTTTTACTTTCAATTTAAAGCACTCTGAAACTATTGTATGTATGATTTATACAGACAACTGCTTCGTAACAAGACAAAACGGAAGGCCTTTTCTTCCAGATTCAAAATTAATCAGGGTCTTTTTAACGCCCGGATCTAAAGTTTCCGTTTCAGGAGAATTGAAGAATAATGAATTAAGCTATATTGCAAAAGGTAATGAAGTTAATCTGACTTACAGTACCAGAAGAAACGCAAATCTAAGCGAAACTGTAGCAATGATATCAAATATGCTTATGCTAGATTCAATGCAAACAGTAGGAGCAGAAGATAAAAAAATAAATGCTGTAGGAGAGTTCTATAGTATTCAACAAACTAATGCGCTATATCTTGAAAAATTGTATGTTAAGGAAAATCCAGATAAGGATCTTTCTGCAATATATATATCTAACCAGCCAATGGATACAATTCCCGGCCTGATGAAACTATTAAAAGAGAATGTAAAAACAGGAATGTTTTCTAAAATGCTGACTTCTCTAAATACTAAATACGAAAACGCAAAAAGAATAGCTGAAGCTGAGAAAAAAGTTACAGAAGGTACTCAGGCTCCTGAATTTAAATTAAAATCTATTGAAGGTAATGATGTGAATCTTTCAGATTTTAAGGATAAATATATTGTTCTTGATTTTTGGGGTAGCTGGTGTTATTGGTGTATAAAGGGTATACCTGATATGAAAGCTTATTATGATAAGTATAAAGCAAAACTTGAATTTATAGGTATCGCCTGTCGTGATAAAGACCAGGCCTGGAGAGAAGCGGTAAAAAAATATGAATTAAACTGGGTACAACTTTTTAACAATACAGGTACAGATGTTCCTGTTTTATATGGAGTTAATGGTTACCCTACAAAATTTGTTTTAGACAAGAATCACAAAGTAATATTAAAAGTTGTAGGAGAGGATCCGGTATTTTACAAAAAACTGGATGAAATAATGCAGAAAGCTGAATAAGGAAACAGGGTTATTGATTTTTAAAGCTTTTAACCAATTCAATAATTTCATTTCCGTACTGTTCTACTTTTTTATTACCTATACCTTTGATCTTTTTTAGTTTAGACAATGTGTCTGGTAGTAAATTTGATATTTCAACCATACTGATTCTTGAAATTACCATGTAGACTGTCTGTCCATTTTCAGAAGCTTTTTGATTACGCCAGGCTTTCAGATGATTATATAAATCAGGTCTTAATACAAAGCTGTCATCGGTTTCAACCACCTCTGGCAGCTTTGTGCTTTTCTGAGATTTATCAGAAATACCGGCTTTAGCTCTGGTTTCTAAATATTTGCTTACGTCAAAACCATCTTTTGATGATGCTGTGATTTTGATTTTAAAATAGAAACTCTCTTCAACTTTATCAGAAATATCTTTTATTAGCTTTTTAATCTGTTTATTATCGGTTTCCCAGTAAAAACGATCATAAAAACTGCTTTTCAAATTATTTAATTTTTCAAGATAGTATTCTGATGCTTTTGATATTCTTTCCAGAAGTACTTTGTTTTCTTCAATGTCGATATTGTCATTCATTAATGATTGAATTTGCTTGCTGAACTTGTGAGAAACCTCATTGATTTCTGTCTGGAAATTTTCACAAAGGCTATCGATAATACCTGAATCATTTAAGATAAGAGCACTTTTGTTTTCGTTTACTATTTTTCTGAAAGCATCCAATCGACGCGATAATTGATTAAAATCATTTAGCTCATATATAAGTGATGCCTGAAATCTTGCTTTATAGCTGTTAAAAACTGAATAATCAGGTTGATTTTGTTCTATATTTTTAAGAAATCTATTAACAGAATGGTCTGATTTTAAAACACTACTCTCAATTCTCGAGCTTAATATTACTCCTTCTAACGACCTGCATCTGCTTAAAGCTACATAAACCTGTCCATGTGCAAATGCTGAACTGGCATCAATAATTGCTCTTTCAAAGGTTAACCCCTGACTTTTATGTATTGTAATTGCCCATGCAGGTTTAAGTGGAATTTGCTTATAAGTGCCAAGTAATGTTTCGACAATTTCTTCTGTTTTTTCATCAATTGTATAAGAGTAATTGTGCCATTCAATAGCTTCAGTTGCTATTTCTTCTTCATCATTTTTACACTTGACATAGACAATATTGTCATCTATAGATGTAATTATTCCTATTTTGCCATTATAATATCTTTTTTCTCTGGAGGCATCATTCTTTACGTACATTACCTGAGCACCAGGCTTAAGCAACATGAACGGATCATTTGGATATGAATATTCAGGAAACTGACCAGATATTTCAGCTTTAAAAATACAACCCTCAGATTTAATTTTATTCATCTGTTGATTGTTAATCTTTTCAGACTGATAGTTGTGAGTAGTTAATACTATACTTTCACTATATTTATCAATGTCAGGATTTGGAATATATCTACTGTTTAATATTTCAACAGATTGTTTGTCAAGATTGTTATCTCTTATTTTATTTAGCAAACCAACAAACTTTTCGTCCTTCTGTCTGAATACCTTATCAAGCTCTATACTTATAAAATCTGTTTTTCTAAGAGACTGACTACTGAAGAAGTAAGGTGTATCATAATACTTACTAAGTATTTTCCAGTCATCATCTTTAACAACAGGTGCCAATTGTTGTAAATCTCCAATCATTAAAAGCTGAACACCTCCAAAGGGTTTATATTTATTTTTAAATCTTCTTAAAACCCTGTCAACAGCATCAAGTAAGTCAGCTCTTACCATGCTTATTTCATCTATGACCAGCAAGTCAAGACTTTTAATGATATTAATCTTGATTTTATTGAATTTGTTAATTTCCTTATGTCCTTCTATATCAGACCCGTCTGCTCTTTTTTCAATTATCTGTGGTCCAAATGGAAGTTGAAAGAACGAATGGATAGTAACACCTCCTGCATTTATAGCTGCCACCCCGGTCGGTGCAGTAACTATCATCCTTTTGTTGGTTGACTTTTTTAATTCATGCAAAAAAGTAGTTTTGCCGGTGCCAGCTTTTCCAGTAAGGAAAATATTGGCATCGGTGTATTCAACAAAATTGAAAGCCAGATTCAATTGTTTGTTTGAGACATCATATTTGTTTACAAAACCTGCATTCATAATCTGATGCAAATCTACATATAAAATAATTAATAAATAATGAAATCTAAATTAATATTTGATAATCTCCATTAACGTATTGGGAACTTCGTCGATTTTTATGTAGTTTTGAATATTATTAACCTCGAATCATTTTTAGTATGAAATTTTTAGGAATTATACCTGCAAGATATGCATCAACAAGGTTTCCGGGCAAACCTTTGGTGGAAATAGGCGGTATGCTGATGATAGAAAGAGTCTTCAAACAAGTATCTTCATCTCTTGATGATGTTTGGGTGGCGACAGATGATGAAAGAATTTTTAAAGCTGTAGAATCTTTTGGTGGTAAGGTTGTGATGACATCAGAAAATCATAAAAGTGGCACAGATCGTTGCCTTGAAGCAAGTCAGCTGATAGGTGGCGATTTTGATGTTATAATAAATATACAGGGTGATGAGCCATTTATTCAACCAGATCAGATAGAACTTCTTAAATCATGTTTTGTTGAAGATGAATCGGCTGATATTGCAACATTGATTAAGCCTTTCAAACCTGAAGATGGTATTGATGCATTATTTAACACCAACTCACCAAAAGTTGTTGTAAATCTCAAAGGTGAAGCAATGTATTTCAGTCGTTCTGTAATACCACACTTAAGAGGATCAGAAGAAAGGACCTGGTTAAATAATCATACTTTTTTCAAACATATCGGCATTTATGCATATAAAACTGAAGTACTTAGTATTATTGCTAAACTACCTCAATCTCCACTTGAATTAAAGGAATCACTTGAACAGTTAAGATGGCTTGAAAATGGCTACAAAATAAAAACAGCTGTAACAGATATTGAAAATCTGGCTGTTGATACTCCTGAAGATTTAGAAAAAATAATGGACTATCTGAAAAAACGATATAATCAATAGTATGGATGTATTAGAGGTATCTCCAAGAGAATATGATTTGACATTTAAAAAAGCATTATGCTTTAATAAGGCTGATTTTAACTTGTTAAACGCAAATAATTGCGACGAATTATTTTTTCTTTTTTTCAGAGATACTAAAATCAGAATGGGTATAGCAGGCGGTGTAACTAATGGTCATTTTAAAAGTCCGTTTTCTGCACCTTTTGGCGGTTTCTCCGTTTTAGATCAAAAGCTTAATATAAAACATATAGAAGATTCTGTAGAAGCCCTGGAGAGGTTTTGCAGAAATAAAAATTTTAAATCTATCGAAATTACTTTGCCTCCATTGTTTTATTCAACTTCTATACTTACTAAAATCACTCACGTACTATATCAGAAAAACTGGCGATTAGATCAATTTGATTTAAATTATTTTTTCAATTTCTCCGGAACCGCTAATGCCGAAGATTTAAAATTAAAAATGTCAGATTCTGCAAGAAACAAACTATCAAATTCTCAAAAATATGAATTTCAGTTTGTCTCAGGCAAATCTCCGGAAATGCTAAGAGAGGCATTTGAAATAATCAGAATTAACAGAGAAGCAAAGGGTTATCCTTTAAAGATGTCTCTCAATCAAATGCTAAAAACATCGGAAGTAATACCTGTTACAAGCTTTCTGGTTAAATATAATGACTCATCCATAGCATCTGCTATAGTCTATAAAGTGAATTCCAGAATTCCACTTGTCGTATATTGGGGTGATCTTTCAGAATACTCAAATATGAGGACAATGAACTTTCTCACATATAAAATATTTGAACACTATTTTAATAAAGGTTTCAGCATTCTTGATGTCGGAACCGCAATGATTGACAATATTCCCAACTATGGGCTTTGTGAGTTTAAAGAATCACTTGGTTGCAGCATTTTACCTAGAACATGTTTTATAAAAAGTCTAACTGAAGAATAGATGAGAATAATTAATAAAATAATTGAACTGTTTTACATAAAGCTCTACAAATCAAGATGGAGTAAAGATGTAATTATTTCAGGCGAACCAGTACTCAATCAACCTTTATTAATATGCGGAGAGGGTAAAGTTGTTTTTAATGAGAAAGTAAGAATAGGATACCGAAATTCACAAGGCTTTTATAATACCTATTCTTATTTTGATCTTAGAGGAGAAAAGTCATTAATAAGTCTGGGTGATGATGTTATGATAAATAATAATTCAAATCTTACTGCAGATAATGCTTCAATTCACATTGGTAAAGGCACATTAATCGGAGTAAATCTGAATATTCAGACTAGTGACGGTCATTGTCTGAGTCCTGGTAAAAGGCATGATATAAATTTCCCCAGATATTCTGTAGTAATAGGAGAAAATGTTTTTATAGGTGATAATGTAACCATACTAAAGGGTGTAAATATTGGAAAGAATGCTGTTATCGGAGCCGGCTCTGTCGTGACGTCCAATATTCCCGAAAATGTAATGGCAGCAGGAAACCCTTGTATTGTTAAAAGACTTTTGAGCTAACTAATGTGGAAAAATCTGAACAGGATTCTTATAAACAAATAGCTAAAACAACAGGAGTATTCGGAGTATTTCAGTTGATTAACATTGTTCTTGGCATAATAAGAACAAAAATACTTGCCGTGCTCTTAGAAACCGCCGGAGTAGGTTTATCTGGTTTATTTCAGTCCGTAACCGATTTTATAAGAACTGTAGCCGGTTTGGGTATCAGCTTTTCGTCAGTAAAAGAAATTTCAGAATCTTCTGTGTCTGGCGAAACCACCAAAATGCAGACCACTATAAAAGTAATTAAGCGTTTACTCTTAATTACCGGTATTGCAGGTATGTTTTTAATGATAGCATTCTCAGGATATATAAGTGAGGTTGTATTTCAGGATAAATCGAAAGTAATACATATTTGCGTACTGTCATTTTCTGTTTTAACAGGTATTTTATCTTCAGGACAAATAGCTTATTTACAAGGCACAAGGCAAATTTTAAAGATGGCTAAGGCATCAATTTATGGTGCTACTGGCGGTTTCGTAATATCTGTGCTATTTTACATTTTTCTTGGAATTGATGGTATTGTACCAGCACTGCTTGGTATTTCGGTAATTAATATGATTTTTTCCTGGTGGTTTTCAAGAAAGGAATTTAAAAGCAGTATAAAAATCACAGCAAAAGAAACTATTCAAAAGGGTGGAGATTTATTAAAACTAGGCTTTTTTACAATGTTATCCGGACTTGCTGCAACTTTTACCATGTTACTTTTGAAGAGCTATATTTTAAAAACTGAAGGTCTGGACTCTGTTGGATTGTTTCAGGCTGTATGGTCTGTATCTTTTATGTACATTGGTGCTTTATTATCTTCTATGGGCTCTGACTATTATCCTAAGCTGTGTTCACTAAACGGAAATAACAGTGAAATGGTTAAATTTGCAAATCAACAGACATGGTTTGTTTTATTAGTAGCCTCTCCGTTGCTGATAACTCTTATTAGTTTTTCTGCACCGGCACTAAGATTACTTTATAGTGTTGATTTCCTGGCTGCATCAGACCTTTTAAAATTGCAATTAGTCGGAACATTTCTAAAAATTTCGGTTTGGCCAATCGGGTATTTTCTTTTAGCAAAAAACAAAGGTTTACTATTTTTTGCAGTCGAGTTTCTCTGGTTTTTTGTTTATTACGTTTCAGTAATTGCTGGTTGGAAATACTTTGGTTTAAATGCAGCAGGAGTTGCTTATATTGTTGCATATTTAATATATTTTCCGGCAGTATTTTTTGCGGTTAAGCCATTGTCTGACTTTAAATATGAAACTAAAAATATTAAATATTTCCTTGTATTCATTATGCTGATTATTATATCTTTAACATCTTTTATTTACACTAAGGGTTTAATACTATATATAATTTCTGCAGTACTTATTTCAATCTCAATCTTTATATCAGTAAATGGTCTCAGAAAGATCTTTTCATTAAATACAATTATCGAAAAAATCCGTGGAAAACTTTTAAAATGAATACAAATTCTGATGAAAATATGCCTTTAGTTTCTGTACTTGTAGTTACTTACAACCAGGAAAACTATATATCTGACACACTTGACAGCATCATTAATCAGGTATGCAATTTTAAATATGAAATTTTATTGGGCGAAGATTGTTCAACAGATAATACAAGAGACATTTGTATTGAGTATTCAAAAAAGTATCCCGAAAAAATTCGTTTGTTTCTAAATGAAAAAAACAGAGGGTTTATAACTAATTATTTCAGTTTGTTACCTGAAATAAAAGGTAAGTATGTTGCTGATTGTGGGGGAGATGATTATTGGACCGACAGAAATAAACTGAGCAGGCAAATTGAAATCCTTGAAAAAAATGAAAATGTCGGTATGGTTTGTTCTGATTGGGCAGAGCTAATATCTCGTACAAATACTGTTTTAAATAATAAATCTGGTATTGTTAAAGATTACTACAAATCCGAAGAGTTTGGTAAAGAGTTCATAATTAAATATATAAACGGTCAGTATCCTAGAGTTGTACTTGCATCTGCTTGTTTTAGAACAAAGTGGTTAATGGACTCTGTTAAATCTCATCCTCAGCTTTTTAACCATGATCTTGCTGTATGCGAAGATTTACCAATCACTTTATGTATGCTCAGCAAGGGGCCTGTTTACTATATGAAAGATGAGCTAATAGTTTACAGGGTACTGGAAAAGTCTGTAAGTCACAATAAAAGAGACTCGTACATTAGAGGTTTCGCATGGAATGCCTTTAAACAAACCTGCATTATTATTAATGAGTTTGAAATATCATACAGCGAAACCGCAGTATATTTTAAAAATAAAATTGATGACTTCTTATATCACTCTTTCATAAAAAAAGATAGTGATTTTCTATCTGATATTCTGGCTTTTGCCAAAGAATACAAAATAAGATTGAGTTTTAAAATGCAGTTAATTGCATTTATTGCAAAAAACAGGTTTTTATATGGTTTTTGTTTAGGTATGTGGAACATCTTCAAATCAAAGTGAGAAATGAATAGTTCATCAAAAAAGCTATTGTTTATCTGTCCATCTTTTCCAGCTATAGGAGGGGTGGAAAATGTTACTGCTGTACTTGTAGATTTCTTTTTAAGCAGCGGTTTTGAAGTGTCATTGCTGGTTGGTAAAAAAAGAGAATCAGGAGGAGGTTTAGACAAACATCTAAATCTAATGATTGAAATGCAAGGATGGCCTAATAGTATTGAAAATCTTGATTTTATAAAAGAGTTTATTGAAAATAACAGCATTGACGTTGTTTTTAATCAAGGTGTTTTTACTGATATTTATAAACTAAAAAATCTATTTTCAAGAAGAGTAATTCTGATAAATACATTGCATTCTATTCCTTTTTGGGAAACCAGAAAAGTCAGATATTCAATGATTAGAAATATAATATCAAAAATTAGTCCAGGTCTTGCTTATAGTGCACTGATAAATCATTATAGATTAAATATTGAAAATTCTGATTATTATGTGGTTTTAAATAAGGCATTTAAAATAGAACTCGAGAAGATTTTATACAACGGGAACCCCACAGATAAGATTTTGGTTATGCCTAATCCTGTGGTTTATGCTGTTAAAAACAAAATTGAGAAAGTTAAAAGTGTACTTTATGTCGGTAGGCTTGAAAGAATTCCGAAAAGGGTTGATAAATTACTGAAAATATGGAGTTTAGTAGAAAAAGATAATAATGAATGGCATCTTGATATTCTGGGAGATGGAAGTGAAAGGCAATACCTTGAAAACATGTGCGTTAGATACAATATAAGAAACGTTACTTTTCATGGTTATAAAGAGACTGCAGACTTTTATACTAAGTCATCAATACTTGTATTAACTTCTGAATATGAGGGAGCTCCGTTAGTAATTACAGAAGCGCAGGTAAACAGATTAGTTCCTGTTGTATTTGATTGCTCTCCGGCAATTAAGGAGATGATTGATGATGGAGAAAGTGGGTTTATTATACCAAATGGAGACTTAATTGAATTCAGTAAAAAGCTCAAAGAGCTTATGAAATGTGAAGATAAGTTGCATGAAATGTCTGAAAAAGCTTCTATTAATGCAAAAACAAATGATATTACTACGATTGGTAATAAATGGATTGATATTATAAACAGCTAAAAAAATATTTCATAGACTCTCCAAAGGCCTCTTATTCCGATTGGCTTAAGTATGTAATTGATAAGCAGCATAATTTCGCTTACCTTTTTTCTTTTCTCAGGCAAGAGTGATAAAGACTTTCTATAGTACAATTCTGATAATTGTTTATCTTCTTTTTTAATCTCGCAGGCTATCTCATTGTATTTAAAACACAATGCCTTAGAGCATTTATATTTGAGCTTAGGTGATTCTATATTTTCTATCAGTGTTCTTATTTTTTCAAGAGATGTATCAAGAAGTGAATGATCTTTAGCATACGTATTACCACTTATAGATTGTTTGTGATATCTAACTTCATACAATGGTTTTGATTTTATCCATGCTAACTCTTTTGCAGATAACAAAATACGAAATCCGAATTCAAGATCCTGCCATCTGTATAGAGTTTTATCCCATAATCCGGTTTTCTCTATAACAGATCTTCTTAAAACCGCTCCATGTGTAGATATTACAGGGTTATAAAGCTGATGTTCTGGTTTTCTGGAAAATCTGTGTGGTCTTATTGTTTTTTTGTTTTCAGAAAGAATCAAATTTGATCTGAACAACAGAACTTCAGGGAATTTTTTCAAATACAGGTTACTGTATATTGTTTCAAGTGCTCCCGAATAGAGTATATCGTCTGAATCAAAGAAATATAAATAATCACCTGAAGAATTTTTAAACCCTTTATTTCTTGAGGCATTTGCTCCCGGTTTTGATTCGTTTAATACTTTAATTGTCAGATTTTCACTCTGGTTTTTATCTCTGAATTGTTCGCAAATGTCCAGTGAATTATCTTCAGACATGTTATTTACTAATACTATTTCCAAAGGTCTTAAATCTTGTGCAAGAATTGACTCCAGGGTTTCATGCAATGTTCTTTCTCTGTTATATACAGGTATAATTACAGAGATTAATAACTGATTATTGTCTGACATGGCTATGATTTTTTACAAAAATAATTATATTTCACTAAATTTGTATTTATTGATTTTATCATGCAATTACAATTATTAATTTCAACTTTTGGAGACAGGATCAGGAATATTGAAAATCTTATTCTTGATAAAAGAGAAAATATTTCTTATCTGATTTCTTGTCAGGTCGAAAATACTGCTATTGATTTTCCTGAATCTCTTGATAGAGATGATATTACAATTATTTCGAGTTATACAAAAGGGTTGTCTAAAAACAGGAATAATTGCCTAAGACATGCAACAGGTGACATTGTTATGATACTTGATGATGATGTTAAACTTAAGCATGAATACCTGGATAGAGTACTTTCATTTTTCAATGATAGTGAAGTCGATTTAGCGGTTTCGAAGATAGAAACCCCTGAAGGGCAACCTGAGTACAAACATTATAGTGATCAAAGCTACTTTCTTAATAATATTAAACAACTTAAGAATGTTAGTTCGGTTGAGATTTCTTTCAGATTGAAACCGCTAATTGAAAAAAGTATTTTTTTTAATGAGGCTTTTGGCCTTGGCATGCAGGCAAATAGTGGTGAAGAACTGATTTTTCTAAATGAATGCATGCGCAAGGGTTTGAAAATTAAATATTTCCCTGAGTACACAGTCTGCCATGATTTTGAAAGCTCAACAAAGGTTTTTTCTCCTTATTCAGAGAAAAGATTATTTGTTGCAGGTGCACAGGCAGCTGCATTATTTGGGAAAGCTGCCTATATTAGAAATTTTATATCCGTATTATTCAGATTAAAAGACTTGATTAAACTTAAAATCAGTGTATTAAAATTTTTAAAATACAAAAATGATGGTGTAGCCTATTTCTTTTCTTTCGACTCAAGAAAGTCAAGTAAGCAAAGGTAGCCAAGTCTGTATAAATCAAAAACAAACAAACTGGGATTGTTTCCGGTGAGATTTCTGTACATTTTATCTCTGCTTTTTAAGTATAATCCTGATAAAACTTTTACCAGATTATATTTTTTCACCTTTTTGAATGCTCTGAATAATTTGATTGATTCAGCAATTTCGTCATTTTGAAATACCGGATGTGTAAGATATTTTCTGGTTGCTTGCAGACTTTTTTGAATAAATATATTATTCTGGTCTAAACCTATATGTATAAGGGGGTTATCTATGTATAAGATACTAATTCCTGCCTTCATAAACTCAAATCCAAGTAATGTGTCTTCGTGACCGTAATCCTGAACAGTTTCTTCAAAAGGATGATTAATCAGAACTTCTTTTCTTGTTAAGAACTGAAAGGACATAAGTGATTTATACGGATCTTTATTTCTTAATTTTGGGCTTATGCATTCTCTGTTTATACCATAATACCATCTTAAGTATCGATCTTGCGAAGGTTTTTCGTTACTGTAAATAAGTCCGCCAATTATCACATCTGCTTTGCCTATGCTTTCAAGGTATCTCTCAATATAATGGTCATCGGGAACTTCTGCATCACAGTCCATCATTAAAACAAAAGGGAACTTTGCCATACCAACTAAAGTATTTCTTGTTCTTGCTGCTCCTTTGTTTTGATTAAACTCAATAAAGCTGCATTTAGGTATGTTTTGTATTATTCTGTTATTGTCTAAAAACAGGCTGGATGCATCATCAAATACCAGAATTTCAAAATCTATCTCTGCTTCAAAGCATTGATTAGCAAGTTTTTGAACCAATTTGGTACAGTCAAAATTTCTTTCAGGTATCAGTATGGATAGCATAATGGTATTGATTTATCTGTACAAATATAAAAAATGGTGACAAAAAGACTTATTTTTGCATGTAAAAAAAATATAAAATGAATTTTTATCATAATATATCTCTCAAAGATAAGCATACTTTTCACTTAGAAGCAAAATCACTTTACTGGGTTGACATATTTTCTAATGATGATATCTTAAATCTGTTTAATGATGAGAAATTTAAGGATATTCCGTTTTTTGTTATTGGTTCTGGTAGTAATTTACTGTTTAGTAAGGATTTTGACGGGCTTTTAATACACTCAGGTTTTCGCGGTTTTGAAGTTGTTAAAGAAGATGATTTGAATGTATGGGTTAAAGTCGGTTCGGGAGTTATCTGGGATGATTTTGTAGATGAAGTGGTAAATAAGGGCTGGTCTGGAGCTGAAAACTTATCGGCAATACCTGGTGAAGTTGGTGCTTCGCCTGTACAAAATATTGGTGCGTATGGAAGGGAAGCCTCAGATATAATTGATTCTGTCGAATTTTTTGATTTTAATACTCAAAAAATAAGGACTTTCTGTAATGAAGAGTGTTGTTTTGGTTACAGGGATAGTATTTTTAAGAATGAACTTAGAAATAAATGCTTTGTAATAAATGTAACATTTAAGCTCTCAAAAACCTTTTCTCCTGAAAT
>CAZFUO010000014.1:16378-24752 GCA_964522065.1 uncultured Bacteroidales bacterium
CATCCTGAAGTTATAATAGTTTAGGTTTAATAAAATGCGAGTAACATTCTTAGGTACAGGCACATCTACAGGCAATCCACAGATGTTGTGTTCATGTAAAACCTGTATGTCTGATAATTCAAAAGATAAAAGACTCAGAACTTCTGTTTTTATAGAAAACGACGGAGATTCTATTCTGGTAGATTGTGGCCCCGATTTCAGATATCAGGCTATAAGAGCTAACATAAAAAATATTGATGGAATAATTATCACCCATGAGCATTACGATCATATTGGTGGTGTTGATGATATCAGGCCTTTCAATAAAAAAGACAAAATGCCATTGTACTCTTATGACAGAGTTCTGGAAAGATTAAAAGTTCTGTTGCCTTATAGTTTTGCAGCCAATCCATACAACGGTGTTCCTTTAATAAGTTTAAACAAGGTTGATAATAATGACTTTTTAATTGGGAAAACCATTATAACCCCTGTTAAACTAATGCATTACAAACTTCCTGTACTTGGATTAAGAATAGGCGATATGGCATTTCTAACCGATTTCAACAGAATCGAACCGGCAGAGCTAAACAAACTATTAGGAGTAAAAATCTTAATCATAGATGCATTAAGACAGGAACCGCACATTTCACACAACTCTCTCAATGAGGCTCTGGATATTATTTCATATTTGAAACCTGAGCAATCATGGTTAATTCATATGAGTCACGATATGGGACTGCACAATGAAGTAGAAAAGATACTTCCTGATAAAGTAAAACTTTCATGGGATGGCTTGACCATAGATATGTAATCAAATTGTGTGAAATAAAAAAAAGCATTACGCGCAAATTTTGTACTACATTTTTTAGTATTTTTGTAAGCATAACCATAAAAACTAACAAATTGTAAGTCATATGAAGTTCGTAGTATCTTGTTCGGCTCTACTGAGTCACTTGCAGGCAATAAGCCGTGTTATCAATTCAAAGAATACTCTTCCTGTTCTGGAATGTTTCCATTTGAAAATTGAAGGTTTGAAGCTGACGGCTACTGCCTCAGATACCGAAACCACTTTAGTGACTAACCTTGATATAATTGAATCAAGTGGAGACGGATCTTTTGCAATTTCATCAAAGATGCTTCTGGATTCTCTTAAAGAGTTGAATGAACAACCTCTTACAATTGAAATCAATGAAGATAGCCTGGAAGTCACCATTCTTTATCAAAATGGTAAATATAAATTTGTTGCTCAAAATGGTGATGAATTTCCAATCTTAAAAGGTTTGAATTATGACTACGGTAAATTTGAAATACCGGCTGCTACATTAATCAGGGGTATAAATACTACATTGTTTGCTTCTGCAGACGATGAGTTAAGGCCTGTTATGAATGGTGTTGTTTTCGATGTTACAATAGATGATATTACTTTTGTTGCATCTGATGCTCACAAACTTGTAAGATTAAAGAATTCATCAGTAAAAGGCGAGCAAAAATCGACACTGATTATTCCTAAAAAGCCTGCTAACCTTTTGAGAAACATTCTGCCTAAAGAAACAGGAATGGTATATGTGCATTATGATGAAAATAATGTTCTTTTTCAATTGTCTAACTATCAGATGTTTTGCAGGTTGGTTGAAGGCCGTTTCCCTAATTACAATGCTGTAATTCCTCAAAATAATCCATACAAAGTCATTGTTGACAGGATATCATTTTTAAACACATTAAAACGTGTTGCTATTTTTGCAAATCAATCAACCAGCTTAATTAAGATTTCAATTACTTCTGGAAATATGGTATTGACTTCTCAGGATATTGATTTTTCAACTTCAGCAGAAGAAAGTCTGTCTTGTCAATATGAAGGAGAGCCTATAAATATAGGATTTAAGTCACAATTTATAATTGATATTGTTAATAATCTTGAAACTCAGGATGTTGTACTTGAATTAGCTGACCCATCAAGAGCAGGATTGTTTTTGCCAATTGAAAATGACGAAAATGAAGATTTGTTAATGTTATTAATGCCAATGCTGATTACAGAGTAAGTAAAATTTTAAATCATATAACATATTATTTGAGGCTGTTTGCAAAAGCAGCCTCAAGTTATCTAAATAAAAATGATATAATGCAACTTAAACTAAATAATTGTCTTGTTTTTTTTGATCTTGAAACAACTGGTATAAATCCTGTATCTGACAGAATTGTTGAAATATCCTGGTTGAAAGTACATCCTAACGGGAAAGAAGAATCTAAAACATTAAGAGTTAATCCGGGAATACCTATTCCTAAAGAGGCTTCTGAAGTCCATCATATTACTGATGAGGATGTTGCAAATTGTCCTGAATTTAGAGAAGTAGGCAAATTAATTGCTAAGGATATTGAAGGTTGTGATCTTGCCGGTTTTAATTCTAACAGATATGATATTCCCTTGTTGGCTGAAGAATTTTTAAGACATGATATTGATATTGATTTAAGCAAAAGAAAGTTTATTGACGTACAGGTTATTTTTCATAAAATGGAGCAGAGAACCCTTAGCGCAGCATATAAATTTTATTGCGGAAAGGAATTAGAAGGAGCTCATGGCGCTGAAGCTGACACAAAAGCAACATATGAAGTCCTAAAGGCTCAATTAGACAGATATCCTGATCTGGTTAATAACGTTAATTTCCTATCTGAGTTTTCAACTCAAAACAGAAATGTCGATTTTGCAGGAAAAATGGTTTATAATGATAAGGGAATTGAAGTTTTCAATTTCGGGAAATACAAGGATGTTCCTGTTGAAGAAGTCCTGAAGAAAGACAGTGGATATTACGGATGGATGATGAATGGTGATTTTTCTTTACATACTAAAAATGCATTAACCAGAATTAGGCTAAGAGCTTTAAGCAAATAAAAAATGTGGAAAGGTAAACATGTTTTGATAGGTATTTCAGGAGGAATAGCAGCTTACAAAATACCAAATCTGATCAGGTTATTCGTTAAGGCTGGTGCAGAAGTAAAAGTTGTTGTTACAAATAACGCTTTAGAGTTTGTCACACGTTTAACTCTTGAGACTTTATCAAAAAACAAAGTATACTCAGAGCTTTTTGGAAGTGACAATGATTATTCAACTGAACATATTTCATATGCAGATTGGGCAGATTTATTAATTGTAGCTCCGGCAACAGCAAATATCATTGGTAAGTTTGCAAATGGAATAGCAGATGATGCCTTATCTACTACATTTCTTGCTATTGACAAACCTGTATTTGTTGCTCCTGCAATGAATTGCCGGATGTACGAGCATAAAATTTTCAAAGCTAATCTTAAAAAGCTTGTAGACTTAGGAATAGGCATTATTGAGCCATCAGTTGGAGAATTAGCCTGTGGAGATTATGGAAAAGGTCGTATGGAAGATCCTGAAATAATATTCGATAAGATTTCGACAATTTTTAATAAAAGTGATTCGCTTAAGGGAAAGAAAATATTAATTACTGCAGGACCTACATATGAGAAAATTGATCCTGTCAGATTTATAGGTAATTATTCTACCGGTAAAATGGGATATGCGCTTGCTGAAGAGTGCTTTATGAGAGGAGCTGAGGTCTTTCTTGTAACTGGTCCGGTTAAAGATGTTAAATGTCGAAGTGAGATTCATCTTTATCATGTAGAATCTGCAGATGAAATGTATAAAACTGCACTTGATTTGTTTGATGATATGGATTCAGCGATATTATGTGCTGCTGTTGCAGATTTTACACCTTCTGAATATTTTGAAAAGAAGAAGAAAAGGGGTGAAGAAGATTTAATTCTTAAATTAAAACCTACTAACGATATTGCTGCCAAATTAGGCAGTTTAAAAAAGCATAATCAGATTTTGGTAGGATTCGCTTTAGAAACTGATGATGAAGAGCAAAATGCAATAATAAAACTGGATAAAAAAAATCTGGACTTCATTGTTCTAAATTCTCTCAATGATGCCGGAGCAGGATTCTCATATGACACAAATAAAATAAGTATCATTAATAGAGATGGTTACAGGTTTGAATATCCATTAAAATCTAAAACTGAAGTAGCCGGGGATATTTTAAATGAATTAGAATTATTATTTAAATAATTATTATATTTGTGGCGTGAAATCAATATTAGGTGCATTATTTATATTTTTCTTTGTTTGCTTTATAACTGCTGAAGCACAAGAACTCAATTGCAGAGTTCAGGTTAATTCTCAGCAAATACAAGGCACGGATAATGCTGTATATGAAAATTTCAGGAAAAGTGTTGAAGTATTTTTGAATACAAAGAAATGGTCTGCACTTCAATTAAGGAATAATGAGAAAATTGAATGCTCCTTTATGTTTGTATTTAAATCCAGGGAGGGAGACTTATTCACTTGTGATATGCAGATTCAATCTCAAAGGCCTGTTTATGGCTCGACTCTATCAACAAATCTTCTTAATATGCGAGAAGAGATCAAATTTGAATATACAGAAAACAAAGTAATTGAGTTTAATGAATCTATGATTGATGACAATCTTTCAGCTTCATTGGCCTTTTGGGCATACATTATAATAGGTTTAGATTTTGATAGTTTCTCAAAAACCGGAGGAAGTGCTTTTTTTGGTAAAGCCCAGGAAATTGCGACTGTTGCTCAGGGTGGTTTGGGTGATTTATGGAAAGGCCAGGATGATAAAAATCATTGGGGTTGGATTAATTCACTTAATGATGAGAATTTCCAGCAATACAGAATTTTATCGTATGAATATCACAGATTGGGTCTTGATTTAATGCATAAAGATGTTGAATCTGGTAAAGCACAAATAGTAAAGTCTTTAGAATTATTAAAAAGCATAAAGCAATTAAAGCCAAGAACGCCATTACTTGCAAATTTTCTTGATACCAAGGCTGATGAATTGGCAAATATTTTTTCAAAATCAAATGTTCAGGAAAAGAATAGCATACATACTTTGCTAACTGAAATATATCCTGCTTCAGGAAATCGTTTACAAGGAATAAAAAACAGACAATAGGAAAATGCTTAGAAAGTTATCAGTTGAAAATTATGCCCTTATAGAAAGGTTAGAGCTTGATTTTGATGGAGGTTTTTCTGTTATCACTGGTGAAACCGGGGCAGGAAAGTCTATCTTATTAGGTGCCCTGTCTCTTATTTCAGGACAAAGAGCTGACACAAAAGTCATAATGGATGACAGCAATAAATGTGTTGTAGAGGCTGAATTTGAAATCAAAGCATACTCACTGGAACCTTTTTTCAAAGATAACGATCTTGAATACAATGAAAGTATTTGCATAATAAGAAGGGAACTATTCACTACCGGTAAAAACAGGGTATTTATTAATGATTCACCTGTTTCATTGAATATACTTAAAGAATTGTACTCTAAACTTATAGATATACACTCTCAACATCAGAATCTGTTATTAGGCAATGATAAATTTCAGCTAAACACGTTAGATGTTGTTGCCGTTAATCAAAGTATTCTTACTGATTTTAAAAATTCATATGATATATATAAAGATCTGTTGTCAGAATTAAAAACTCTTCAAAAAAATGCCAATACTGCAAGAGAGGAAGAGGATTATTTGCGGTTTCAGTATAATCAACTATCTGATTGTAAATTAAGAGAAGGCGAGCAGGAAGATCTGGAAGCTGAATTGGAAATCTTAACTCATGCAGAAGAAATTAAAACTGGTTTGGTAAAAATTCTAAATCTGCTTGATAATGAAGATAATGGTGTTTTACAGAATCTCAAAAATATAAATTCACAAGCTGAAAATACTAAAAGGGTTTTCTCTTCGCTAACAGAAATATCTGACAGATTAAAATCTGATTATATTGATTTAAAAGATATCGCTTCTGAAATCGAAATTAAGAGTAATGATATTAGTATTAATCCTGAAAGGCTGGATATTGTAAACAAGAGAATTGATACAATATACAGTTTACAGCAAAAACATAATGTCAAATCAATAAAGGACTTAATAGAATTAAAGGACAAAATCGGTGATAAATTATCAAGAATCGATTCGTTTGATGAAGAAATCAATGAATGCAGTAAAAAGCTTAAAGTGGCTGAAAGTGTGCTACTTAAGAATGCTGATAATTTATCTGAATCAAGAAAAAAAATAAAACCTGTACTTGAAAAAAAGATGGTTACTTTATTAAAACAGCTGGGTATTCCAAATGCTGTTTTCAATATTGTTATAGAAAGAAAGGAAATTGATAATGATGGGTTTGATAAGGTGGATTTCTTGTTTTCTGCAAATAAAAATCAACTGCCTAAACCAATTGAAAATACTGCATCAGGTGGTGAACTATCAAGAATTATGCTGTGCCTGAAATCTGTAATAGCTGAAAGTAATAAACTTTCGACTTTATTTTTTGATGAAATTGATACAGGGGTTTCAGGTGAAATTGCATATAAGATGAAAGAAATCATGGCTTCAATTGCTGATAGTAGACAAGTTATATGCATTACTCATTTACCTCAAATTGCATCCGGTGGAAAAAATCACTATAAGGTTGCAAAGAGCGATATAGATAATAAAAGTAAAACCGTTGTTTACAAGTTGAATAAAGAGGAAAGAATTAACGAAATAGCCCAAATGCTAAGTGGAGCTACAATAACTGATGAAGCTGTAAAAAATGCTATTTCATTACTAAACCAATACAATTAAAAAATATTTTAAAAATGCAATATAACGAAGGTAATCAGAATTTCAGACATAGTACAAAAAAGTCAAGTAATGATTTTATTTTTGGAGTCAGGTCTGTAATTGAGGCGGTTAAAGCCGGAAAAGAAATTGATAAGATTTTAGTAAAGAAAAATCTTGAATCTGATCTGTTCAGCGAATTGATGAGCGAGATTAAAGGGATGGATATTCCTTTGCAAAGAGTTCCTGTTGAGAAGCTTAACAGAATAACTATGAAAAATCATCAGGGTGTAGTTGCCTTTATTTCTTCTGTTACTTATCAAAAAATTGATAGTATTATTCCGGGAATTTTTGAATCGGGTAAAAATCCATTTTTTATAATTCTTGACGGTGTTACTGATGTAAGAAATCTGGGAGCCATAGCCAGAACTTGTGATTGTTCGGGTGTTGATGCTTTAGTTATTCCGACTACAAATTCTGCTGGCATCAATGCTGATGCTGTTAAAACATCTGCAGGTGCTTTACATAGTCTTCCTGTTTGTAGGGAAAAAAGTTTACGTGAGGCAATTTTGTACATGAAAAACTCTGGAATAAAGGTTGTGGCTGCCTCAGAAAAGGCTGCAGTTAATTATAATGATACAGACTTTAAAGGTCCTGTAGCAATTATAATGGGCTCTGAAGAAGATGGAGTTTCTAATGAAAATCTTAAGATTTGTGACGAACTTGTAAGAATTCCAATTTTAGGTAATATATCATCTCTTAATGTATCTGTTGCTGCAGGAATATTGATGTATGAAGTTGTAAGACAAAGAAATATAGAATAATATGCTTCATTCGCTTATTGATGTTTTCAGAAACACTTTAATGATTACAAGCTTTGTAATTGTTATAATGCTTATTATTGAGCTTGTTAATGTCTTTACGCATGGTAAATGGAGTAGTAGTCTTAGTAAAAGAAAACCATTGCAGGTATTAATTGCTGCATTGCTTGGACTTATTCCTGGTTGTTTTGGTGGTTTCGCAGTAGTTGGAATGTGGACACACGGAGCAATCAGCTTTGGTTCTCTGGTTGCAGCTATGATAAGCAGTGTTGGTGACGAAGCTTTTGTTATGCTTGTTCAAATGCCTGAAAAAGCATTATTTTTATTTTTAATTCTTTTTGTAATTGCTTTAGTTGCAGGTGTTTTAATCGACTTTTCCGGTTTAAAAGTGAAGTATCCGGTCAGAATGCAAAATCATTTGGTTGTTCATGAACATGAACATTTGAGTTTAAAAGAGGCCGTAAAAAACTGGAAAGAAAATTTTAAACAACCCAGCTTTACCAGAGTTTTATTGATAACCGGTGTTTCATTATTTATTGTTGCAATGCTTGGAGGATTTTTTGAACATGATCACTCTGCTCACGAAATTGAACATGTTGCAAGTGAATCAATAAGGTTACCTTTTGAAGAAGCGTGGTTTAATTTAATTTTTGTTGCTCTTGCTTTTATAGTATTGCTGACTTTCATTTTCGTAAGTGATCACTTTCTTGAAGAGCATTTATGGCACCATATTATTAAGCAGCATGTACCAAAGATTGCCTTATGGACATTTGGTGCGCTTTTATTTATAACATTTTTTATTCACTCTGATGTCATGTTGGAATGGGTAAAAGATAATCCAATGTTAGTTGTAGTTTTAGCTGTTGCTATTGGTTTGATACCAGAATCGGGTCCTCATTTGATATTTGTTACTTTATTTGTCACTGGAA
>CAZFUO010000015.1:0-24617 GCA_964522065.1 uncultured Bacteroidales bacterium
GGATTGTGTACGATTTCGATGTCTCCCGAAATACCGTACTTGCTCAAATCTAATTTAGCCATTTTAATAATGAATTGATTTATATTGATTTAACTACTCTATCGAAAACCTTTTTTTCCATTTGCAAAAATAAGCAAAAAAAATGATAACACATAAGCAATTAAAGAAATTTTTCTTTAATCAATATAACTTGTATTTTTATAACAAAAATATACCTTTGCAGCAAAATAAAACTTCAATTGCAGCATAAATGAAAATCATTAATCTTTCAGAAAACAACTCATTACTAAACCAATATCTGCTTGAAATAAGAAGTGTCGAAATACAGGAAGACAGAATGCGTTTCAGGAGAAATCTGGAAAGAATAGGAGAGATAATGGCCTACGAAATGAGTAAAGTTCTTGCATACTCTCAAAAAGAAGTAAAAACTCCTCTTGGATTTTCCAACGTAAATACAATAGATGACAATATTGTGATTTCAACAATTTTAAGAGCCGGTTTACCCTTTCATCAGGGGTTTTTAAGTTATTTTGATAAAGCAGAAAATGCTTTTGTTTCGGCTTACAGAAAGTACAAAGATGCTCTTAAGTTTGATATTAATATTGAGTATATTGCCTCACCAAGAATTGATGGCAAGACTTTGATAATTACAGATCCGATGCTGGCAACAGGAAGCTCTCTTGAATTATCTTACGGGGCATTATTAACTAAAGGTACCCCATCATCTTTACATTTGGCAACAGTAATTGCAAGTCAGGTAGGTGTGGAATATGTGAGTAAAGCTTTTCCCGAAAACACAACATTATGGTGTGCTGCAATTGATCCATCTCTAAATGAGCACTCATACATTGTACCTGGCATTGGAGATGCCGGTGACCTTTCCTACGGAGTAAAAGAGTAAACAAGATTATTATAAAATAAAAAAAGGCTGCCTGGAATGTAAATTCAGGGCAGCCTTTTTCGGGTGGACTACTTATTCGTTTCCGAATCCGTAACTATTGGTTATTTGATAGTTTGAATAAGCAATTGTTGCTGAAGGTATTGGTTGTAAATATCTAACTGGTTTTTTGGCAAGATAATCAGCTTTAGAATAACCTCCAAGAGTTCCTGCAGGACCAGATGTCCAGTTTGCAGATACATCTACGTTTGTTGCATTATATACCATTCTTATACCATAAGGTACTCTGGCATAACCAGCTGCTTTTAAAGCTATATCTTCTGCAGATCCTTCAGGGATGTATTTAAACAATCCTCTTATAGCCATAGATTTATAGTTAAGAGATTTTGTCCATAAATCTGTATTTCCTCTCCATCCCGGGAATTGCAATGCAAAAAGATCAGAATTTTTGTCAATATTCTTAGGAGTTTGTCCTATAAGAATATTTTTTACTCCCAATGCCAAAGCGTCTGCTTTTGCAAATTCTTTTGTATAAACATAAGCAGGAAAATGTTGACCGTTAGGATATTCATGATAACCCTTGGTTTTAAGATCTTCGATCAATGCATCATTTTCATCCTGAACTGCTCTGACTTTTTCCTGAATAATACCCCATCTTATAAGATCAAACTTTCTCATTCCTTCACCTGCAAGTTCAAACATTCTTTCGTCCTGAATAGCTTTAAATGCCTGGTCAGGAGTTCCAATTGCAGCAAGATAAGCATCAACTTTTGTTGCATGGTCTGTTGTTGCAAATGCCCTAGCGCGTATTTTACGTAGTTCAGCCTTAGCATTTGCAACAGAATAACCAGCTACTCCTTCTTTTGCAAGAACAGCTTCGGTTTCGGCAAGTAGTAACAACATGTCGTCAAAACGAATGTAAGGTGCATTTATACCTGTTTTTCTTTGAGTTGTTACATTTGTAGCCAAATCCTTAATGCGGCAATAATCCCATTTGTTAAGTGCAATACCTCCACCCTGGCAAACATTTCCTTTTAGCCATGGTATAAGTATTTCAGTACCAGATCCTGATAGCCCTGTAACAGCAACTGTAACATCTCTTCTTAAATCCAAAGAATCGTATGCTCCCCAGTAAAACCATGGCTGAAATCTAATCTGGCCATAAGCTTTAGGAGGATTTGCAGTCGAGCCACCTGAAGAAGGACGACCAAATGCATAAGGGCGTTCATTTTGAATACCAGGCATTTCTGCAACTTCAAATAAAGATTCCTGAGAAACCTCGAGGTTCATCATTTGCTGAAATACTTGCTGGTAAGCGTTACCGGTTCCCTTATCGTCTGTAACAATAATTGCTCCACTCTTATCTCTAACGAGTTTAAGATAAGTATTGGCAACCTTGTACCAATCTTTCCAGTCTTTTGCTCTACCGTAAAAGCCCCATTCAGCATCAGAATATTCATATTCAAAATCAGCCTTTTCCATAGCAGCAGGACGCAAAGCATAACCACCACGAACAAGAGCCAGTCTTGCTATCATAGCCTGTGCGGTTCCGCGGGTAACACGTTCTGCATTGTAGCTGTTTTCTTTAAGATAGTACATTAGAGGCTCAATTTTCTGAAGACTTGCAATTTCACCTTCCTGAATAGCTCTTCTGTCTGTGAGCTTAAGATTTTTATAGTCTTCTTCTTTTTGAATTGCATGTACCGAATATATGACATCACCCCAAACGCGCGATAATTCATAATACATAATTGCACGAAGAGTTGCAACTTCACCATATAAATGTGTAAGACCTGTTGGTTTACCAGCAGCTACATCAGCCTTAAAGGTTTCATTTGCGTCAAATGCATCAAGTATAACATTACAGCGATTGATTGTTTTGTAAATCGCATCCCAGCTACCTGAAGGGCCGCCATTAATGTTTATCGCAAAAGGGTAGAAGTTCTCATTGTTGTACCTGGCATTGTTAGTTGCCATTTCCGGCCCAAGTTCCATATCTGAAGATACTGAAAGCATGTCGTAGAAAAGTCCGTTACTGTGTACACCAGAGTTGGCCCTGAAAAGTTCGTATGCCCCCAGCACAACTTTGTTAGCTTCAAATTCAGATTGGAAAACAAATTCATTTTCAAATTTGGATTCGTTCTCCTGATCGAGGTAATCGTTGCATGATGTAAATCCGAACATCAATGCAAGCCCAATATATAATATATTCTTTTTCATATCGTTATCTTTTATTTTCAAAAGGTAAGGTTAACACCTACAGTCAAAGTACGAGCTCTCGGATAAGTACCGTAATCCATACCGGGAGTTGGATAAGTGCTGTTGCGACCAGATCCTGAATCAACTTCAGGGTCAACACCTGAATATTTTGTTAACAAGAAAAGGTTAGTTCCTGTAGCATAAAATCTTACACGTGTTAAAGACAATGCTTTTACTGCGTCTTCAGGAAGTGAATATCCTAAAGTAAGATTATTCAAACGTAAGAATGAACCATCTTCAATAAAGTCAGATGTTAAGACTCTGAATTCATGGAATGGATAGTATGTTGTAGCATTAGCATTCAAAGCTGCAAGTTCAGCAGGATCTGTAACTCTCTTAAGATTTCCACCTGCATCAAGGTCAAACAGTTTATATCTGTTAACATATTCTGCTGTGAAGTTTCTGTTATAAGATTTACCACCGGTCGAATTTACTGCCCTTGTATAGTTATAAATATCATTTCCGTACGACCAGCTGAATGCAGCCATAACATCAAAGTTTTTATAACCTGCGCTCAGGTTAATACCTCCAATATGAACCGGATTGGCATTTCCAATTTCTACACAGTCATCAGCCTCATTAATGGTAGTTGCATTGTTTTCACTTCCCACTTTCTTGAGTTTCATCATACCCGGATAAACGCCTGTCATACCTGGAACCGCTGCTAATATAGGCATTGAATTAGCTACACCGTCTTTAAGTGTATATTTTTTGGTATTGCTGTCATAGTTGAAATCTTCTGTGGTATAAAAACCGTCGGCAACGTACCCGCGGATTACACCAACTTCTCCACCTTTTTCAAAAAGATAGTCATTAACAGGTGCCGCCGATGAAGTACCAATACCTGAAGAATACTTAACAAAATCAGCATTGTCAGCAAGAGCTTCAATTTTATTTTTATTAAAGCTGATGTTGAAGTTAGCTGAAACATTCCAGTCTTTTGTTCTGATAAAGTCACCTCCTAATGAAAATTCAAGACCAATATTTCTGGTTTGTCCTACGTTATCCATTTGAGTAGTATATCCGGTAAATGCAGGTATTGATTTAACCAACAACAAATCTTTGGTTGTATTCCAGTAAGCATCTACAGTACCATAAAGTCTGTTTTTCCAGAATCCAAAATCCAGACCAAGATTACGGGTTATAGTGGTTTCCCATTTAAGATCAGGATTAATCATCATATCTGAAGATGGAACATAGTAATTAGAAACCGTATTATTTACAGCATATCCTGAACCTTTTGCAGACCAGTTGGTTTTCCAGAGTCCAGAGCTGATTCTGTCGTTTCCGGCTTCACCGTAGCTAAGACGAAGCTTAAGATTATCAAGATAGTTTATTGTACCTTCCATAAATGGTTCACTTGAAATTCTCCATGCAACAGCTGCAGCAGGGAAATAACCCCATTGGTGTGTCTTTGAGAAGTTACTTGAACCATCAGCACGTAGAGTTGCTGTAAACAGGTATCTGTCTTTAAGAGTATAGTTAACACGTCCGAAAAATGATGAAAGTCTGTCAACATCATCACTGCCTGAAGATGAAATAGATGTTGTTGTCGATCCGTTGTATTGCCCCATCATTGCAAATGCTCTGTTAGCATCAAATGAAATTGGGTAATCTTTTCCTTCTTGAGTTGACCAGCTACCCTCATCTGAATTTATTTCTTGTCCTACAAGAAGGTTTAGTTTGTGGTCCTCGCCAAGTTTTTTTACATCCCAGTTTAATGTATTTGCAAACTTGTATCCTGTATTCTGTGATTTTGTAAGAGTGGCATCTCCACCTCGTTGTCCTTTTGTATCTTTAGCAATAGCTCCTACAAAGTATTTTGAAACTCTCCATCTTGTTGTACCACCAAGTTCTGTACGGAAAGTAAGTCCTTTAGCCATTTCCCATGACAATGATGCATTACCTCTCAATCTGGTCATTTCACTTTGATTGAAAATATCGTTTATAACGCTTTCCGGATTGTTTCTCCAGAAAAGGTTAGATCCGTCAAGACCAAGGTCAGTATTAGAGGTTTCTTCAGTATCTCCTAAAGTCTGAACAGGAGTAAACTTCATAATATCAGTCAGGCGGCTATCGTCATTCTTGCCCAACACTTTCACCTGAATCATAGATGCATCAGCATAGAACTTAAGTTTTTTGGTAAGATCCTGCTGAATTTTTCCTAAAATATTTTGCCTTTTGTAGCCTGAATTTATTTTCAAACCTTCATCGTCAACATAGTTGTAAGAAATGCTGTATTTGCTATTGTCATTTCCACCATTTAGTGTGACATTATGTGACTGAGAGAAAGCATCTCTTGTTACTTTATCAAGCCAGTTGTAGCCCTGAATGTTTTTATAAGCATTTATTCCGTCGGGGTTGTTATATGTACCACTTGCACTTGTGAAACTCTTATAATTACCTACAGCAAAAGCTTTTTCAAACCCAAGATTGTTACCGTTAAGTGTTGTGTATTCCCAGTTGATAAGTGCAAAGTTGTAAGGATCAAGCATTTCAATTTCGCCTGCCATTGTTTTCCACTGAGCGTAACCATCATAGCTAACTGTCACTTTTCCCTTTGGAGATTTTGTTGTGACAATAACAACTCCATTTGCGCCTCTTGCACCATAAATAGCAGTTGAGGATGCGTCTTTAAGAATGTCTATAGATTCTATCTGAGAGGCCGGGATATCACTTAATGTGCTTACAGGAAATCCGTCAACTATGTAAAGCGGACTATTACTCTGGGTTATAGAACCACCACCACGAACTCTGATTTTAACCTCAGCATCGGGACGACCGTCAACCGAAGTGATACTTACACCTGCTATTTTACCTGCCAATGCCTGTACAGCATTTGAAACCGGCAATGCTGAGATATCTTTACTTCCAATCGATGAAACCGAACCGGTCAGATCGCGTCTCCTGACTGTACCGTAACCAACAACTACAACAGCATCAAGGTCTTGTGAAGACTCCTGTAAAACTACATTTACTGAATTTTTACCCTCAATTGAGATTTCTTGTGGATAAAAACCAAGATAGCTTATTTTCAGCTCTTTAACACCTTCTTTTAATGGAATTTCAAATCTTCCGTTAATATCGGTGATTGTCCCTGAAGTTGAACCTTTTAGTAAAACAGTAGCACCAATGATGGGCTCGCCTGATTGGCTGGTAACAACTCCATTAATTGATTTGTTTTGTGCGAAAATGCTCATTGTTGATGCTAATACAAGCATAACTAAAAGCATTATTACACGATTTGCTTTTTTTGGCATACCTAATAGATTTAAAGTTTTAATTTTGATTTTAAAAATACCGCGCAATGGCACCTGAGTGCCTCAAGGGAACTAGCCGGGCTCCGGGATGCCCTTTTCCCAAAGAAATGGAATTAACTTTTTCATGGTTTTATTTAAGGTTAGTACAGTTAAGTACAGCAAAGATAATTTTTTTTTTAAATTTTTAATATTTTTAAGGAATAATTTAAACGTTTAAGGAAAGAGCATAGAGACTGGCTAAAAAAAAAGAAGCTATCTCATTTTTGAGACAGCCTCTTTATTAATTTTATAATAAATCCGGTAGAGAAATCCTGTTTTATTTAATTTCCCATGTTTCAAGAGAATGCAGAAAGTCATTCAGGGTTTTACCCGGTTTTTTTGCGACAGCGGTTTGAATTTGATCAATTACCTGACTATCGTATGTCTTATCTTCAACACTTCTTATAACTCCAAGAGCAACAGGAAGATCACCTTTCATGTTTCCTAGTTTAAAATGAAGTGTCGGGTCTATGCTTGTTGCGTCATGTACAAGTATATCCTTTTCTGTTATGCCATCTTCACCAATAGTAACCGATTTTAGATTAAAACCGTCAATAACAAGACCTTTGTCCCTGTTTTTACCATAAATCATTGGTTCGCCATGCTTTAGAACAATTGTTCTTTCTGCTCTGAACTCTTTATCAGATATTGTTTTATGTGTACCGTCATTGAAAATAACACAGTTTACCAAAGCCTCTACAACAGAACAACCTTTATGTTTTGCTGCCTGCAAGAGAACATCCTGTGAGGTTTTTAAATCTACATCAATAATTCTGGCAAAAAATGTACCACCCGAACCAAATGTTAACTGACCTGGTTTAAATGGCTCTTCTACTGTACCATAAGGAGATGATTTTGAGACGAAACCGTATTTTGAAGTAGGAGAGTACTGACCTTTTGTTAAGCCGTAAATCTCATTGTTAAATAAAATAAGGTTTATGTCGATATTTCTTCTTACAGCATGAATAAAATGATTTCCTCCAATTGCAAGACAGTCACCATCGCCTGTGATTTGCCAAACTGTAAGATCGGGATTTGCAACTTTTACACCAGATGCAATTGCTGCTGCACGACCATGAATAGTATGCATTCCATAAGAATTGATGTAATAGGGTAGTCTGCTTGAGCAGCCAATACCTGATACAACAACGGTTTTGTCAGGCTCAACTCCAAGTTCGGCCATCGCTTTTTGTAAACTGCTTAGCAATGCATAGTCTCCGCAACCCGGACACCAGCGGACATCCTGATCACTTTTAAAATCCTGTGGTTTGTATATTGTGGTTTCCATATAATCAATCGTTTAAAACTTTTTTCAAAAATGCAGTTAATTCAGTAACAGTAAATGGCTGACCTTCAATTTTGTTGTAGTTTATTGGGTCGATGCCGGTTACTTTCGATTTCAGATAAGATGAGAACTGTCCGTTGTTAAGTTCGCATATAACAACCTTCTTATACTTTCTTAAGACTTCTGCAGTATTTAAAGGTAGAGGATTAATATATGTAAAGTGAGCAAGAGCGGCCTTGTGACCTTCCTGGTTGAGTTCTTCGACTGCAGTGTATAAATGGCCAAAAGTACCTCCCCATCCTACAACTAAAATATCTGCATCCTGATCTCCCTGTACTTGTAATTGAGGAATATAATTTGCTATTGAGTCAATCTTACTTTGTCTGAGTTTTACCATCAATTCATGATTGGCTGCATTTGTTGAGATGCCACCAGTTTTATTGTCTTTTTCTAAACCTCCTACTCTGTGAGAAAAGTTCTCAGTGCCTGCTACAGCCCAGTATCTTACATAGTTTTCAGGGTTTCTCAAATATGGTGACCATTGATCGCGCATTTCAGGCGTAACCATTGGAGGTACTATCTCAGGATAATCTTCAAGAGATGGCAATCTCCAGGCTGAAGAGCCATTAGCAAGAAAACCGTCTGTCAATAAAATAACAGGAGTCATATGTTCTACTGCTATCTTTGATGCTATAAAAGCATAGTCGAAACAGTTTGAAGGTGTACTTGCCGCGATAACTGCACAAGGACTTTCTCCATTTCTACCATAAAGTGCCTGAAGTAAATCTGATTGTTCCGTTTTTGTAGGAAGTCCTGTTGATGGTCCACCTCTTTGTACGTCAACTATAACCAGGGGTAGTTCTGTCATGACTGCCAAACCTATAGCCTCACTTTTTAAGGCCAATCCAGGTCCCGATGTTGATGTTGCTGCCAGGCTGCCGGCAAAACTCGCACCAATAGCAGTACAAATACCTGCAATTTCATCTTCTGCCTGAAATGTTTTAACTCCTAAGTCTTTTCTTGCAGAAAGTTCCTGTAAAATTTCTGTGGCAGGTGTAATTGGGTAACTACCCAGAAATAATGGTAATCCCGATTTTTCTGATGCAGCAATTAGACCCCATGCAGTTGCCTGATTTCCTTTTACATCAGTATATACGCCTTTTGGCATATCTGTAGGATTTATGTGATATGTTGATACACTGCTGTGAGTGTTGTGTCCATAATTGTATCCGTCAGTTAAAACTTTCAGATTTGATTTAAGCACATCAGGTTTCTTCTTAAATTTGTTCTCCAACAAATGCATAGCTCTGTCTATCGGAGTATTAAAAAGCCAGCATAGTAGTCCAAGAGCAAACATGTTTTTAGAACGTAGTATGCTTTTACCATCCATTCCACTTTCTGCCAGACTTGCTTTAACCATTGAAGTTATTGGCGCTGAGATTACCTGAACAGATTTCATTTTTAGTTCTTCAAATGGATCTTCTGTTACAAATCCAGCTTTTGCAAGGCTGTTTTTATCGAAAGAGTCTTCGTCGGCAATTATAATTGCATTTGATTTAATAGAATTGCGATTGACCTTTAAGGCTGCAGGATTCATTGCAATTAAAACATCTGCCAGGTCTCCCGGAGTATATACTTTTTTTGATCCAACGTGCACCTGGTACCCTGAGACTCCGCTTAAGCTACCTTGTGGAGCTCTGATTTCTGCAGGAAAATCCGGAAAAGTCGAAATTTCATTACCGTATATTGCAGAAATATTAGAAAAGAGACTACCGGTAAGTTGCATACCGTCTCCGGAATCTCCAGAAAATCTAATTACCACTTGTTCAAGTGAAGTTACTTTTGCTGTGTCTGACATAAATGATTCTATATAGGAGGTTTATTACAGGCCGCAAAGGAAGCAAAATAAATCAAATTTTGCAAGAAAATTGAAGTCTGTATTCAATCTGAGGCACTTTTATTTAATATATATGCAGAAAAACGCATAAATACTTAATTATTCAAGATTAAATGTTTCATGATGTTCAGGTATTGAAATATCTGAATATCCTTTTCTTCCCAGCTTTTCTTTAAATGCCAGTTGTGATTCTTTTTCACCGTGAACTATGAATAACTTTTTAACCAATGTTGGTTCCTGACATGAAAGATATTGACTAAGATCAAGATAATCTGCGTGTGCAGACATTGACTCAAGTGAAAAGATTTCTGCATTAACAGGAAATTTTTCACCAAAAATTGTTACTTCCTCTGGTTTTTCTTTCAGTCTTGCACCAAGTGAACTTTTTTCGCAGTAACCAACCATAAGAATAGAGTTCCTTTCATTAGAAATATTGTTAGCAATGTGGTGCTTAACTCTGCCCGCTTCTGCCATACCTGATGCAGAAATTATTACACATGGCTCGTCGGATAAATTGAGTGCCTGAGATTCTCTTTTATCTTCAATGTAATGAAGCCCCTTAAAATCAAAAGGGTCTTTATCATACTTCATTATTTTTTGTACTGCTCTGTTAAAACATTCCGGATGTTTTTTTACCACTGCAGTAGCTTGTGTTGAAAGAGGACTGTCAACGTAGTATTTAACTGCAGGTAGTCTGTAGTCAAGTTCCAGTTCATTAAGAGCATATAAAAGCTCTTGTGTTCTGCCAACGCTAAAAGCAGGGATAATAAGTTTGCCTCTTTTTCCTATACAAGTCTCTTCGATTATTTCTCTTAATTTTTCGGGGGTAGTATCAGATTTTTCGTGCAGTCTGTTGCCATAAGTAGATTCAATAATTATATAATCTGCCTGAGGGAAAGTAGAAGGTGAACATAAAATCGGGTCGCTGTATCTACCAACATCACCACTGTAGGCAATCTTTATGGTTTCTCCGTTTTCTTTAACAGAAAGAAAAATCATAGTTGCTCCCAATATATGACCTGAATTGTATAATGTGACTTCAAGGTCTTCATCTATCTTAACCGGTATTTCACAAGTTAAAGATTCGAAGAGCTTTATAGATGCATTAGCATCTTCCATTGTGTACATTGGTTCAACAAAAGCTCTTTTTTGTTCAAGCCTTTTTTTATTGATGAACTTTGCATCTGCCATTTGTATATAAGCCGAATTCTTAAGAAGAATTTCAGTCATATCAAGAGTGGCATGAGAACCAAAGATTTTACCGTTAAAACCCAGCTTTACCAATTTGGGGATTAAGCCTGAGTGGTCTATATGAGCATGAGAAAGAAATAAATAATCAACTTCAGATGGTATAAAACCCAGGTCATCATTCAAATCGAATGTGTCTTTACCCATACCCTGAAATAAACCACAGTCCAGGAGTATATTTTTTCCGTTTTTCAGGCTGATAAGATGCTTAGAACCGGTAACAGTTTGTGTAGCACCGTGAAATGTTATTTTCATACTTTAAAGGTTAATCCTCAAAAGTACGATTTTTTTAATATACAACAATTACATTCTTTCAGGAACATCAATTCCTAATAATCCCATACCTGTTTTTATTACCCTTCCTGTTAGTTCTGAAAGCATTAACCTGAAGTCTTTAATAGTTTCATTCTGCTCTCTTAATATAGAAAAGTCATGATAAAACTGGTTATACTCTTTTGATAAGTCGTAAATGTAGTTTGCAATTAAGGAGGGGCTGAAAGTTTCGGCCGACTCATTAACAACATTTGGAAAAGTTGTAAGTAGTCTTATCAGATAAAGTTCTTTTTCAGATAGTATTAATTGCTTATCTGCTGAATTCTTAATTACAATACCATTTTCAACTGCTTTGCGTAATACAGATCTTATTCTTGCATGTGTATATTGAATAAAAGGGCCAGTATTTCCGTTAAAATCAATAGATTCCTTAGGATTGAAAGTCATATTTTTTCTTGGATCGACCTTAAGAATAAAATACTTAAGTGCACCAAGTCCTATCATTCTGACAATTTCTTCAGCCTCTTCGTTAGACAAATCATCAAGTTTCCCCAGCTCCTGTGAAGTCGTTCTGGCCGTTTCGACCATTTCATCCACCAAATCGTCAGCATCAACAACAGTTCCTTCTCTTGATTTCATTTTCCCCTCAGGCAATTCCACCATTCCATATGAAAAATGCACAAGATCTTTACCCCATGAGAAGCCTAATTTATCAAGCAAAATTGAAAGTACCTGAAAATGATAATTTTGTTCGTTGCCTACAACGTAAATCATTTTATCAATAGGATATTCAGAAAAACGAAGACTGGCCGTACCAATATCCTGTGTCATATATACTGAAGTTCCGTCTGCTCTTAACAAAACTTTTTCGTCAAGGCCATCAGCAGTAAGATCAGCCCATACCGAACCATCTTCTTTTTTTACAAAAACGCCATTATTAAGTCCCTCAAGTACTTTTTCCTTTCCGGGAAGATAAGTTTGTGACTCATAATAAATCTTATCAAAACCTACCCCCAGTTTTTTATAAGTCTCGTCAAAACCGCTGTAAACCCAGCCGTTCATGGTTTCCCAGAGAGATCTTACTTCTTTATCTCCGGCTTCCCATTTTAATAGCATTTCACGAGCTTCGGCCATAAGGGTAGATGAGGCCTCTGCTTCTTCCTTAGTCAAATTGCCGTTTTCAGTAAGATCTTTTAACTCAGCTTTATAATGTTTGTCAAAAGCAACATAGTAATCTCCAACCAGATGATCTCCTTTTTTACCTGACGATTGAGGTGTCTCTCCGTTACCCCACTTTTTCCAGGCAAGCATCGATTTGCAGATATGGATACCTCTGTCGTTGACAATATTTGTCTTAATTACTTTATTACCATTTGCCTCTAATATTTTACAGAGACTAAAACCCAAAAGATTATTTCTTACATGCCCAAGATGTAATGGCTTGTTAGTGTTAGGAGAAGAATACTCAACCATGCATACAGGTGAATTTTCATTGACATTCTTAAGGCCAAACTTAAAGTCAGCAAGAGAGTCGTTAAAAAGTTCAAGCCATACACTTTGCTCAAGACTTAAGTTAAGAAAGCCTTTAATAACATTATGTGATTTTACAATTTCAGTATTTTCTACCAGCCAGAGTCCAATTTCTTCACCTGTTTCTTCAGGTTTTTTCCTTGTTAATCTTGTAAGTGGAAAAACAATAAGTGTGAAGTCGCCTGTGAATTCTTTTTTCGTAGGCTGTATTTGCAGTTGGCCTGATTCGATGGTCTGACCATAAAGTTTACTTACTGCTTCTGTTATATTTTTTTCAAGGAGTTGAGAAATAGTCATAGTCTTTTTATTAGAGGATGCAAATTTACTTAAAAACATCAATGCTGCAAAAAATGCTTAGATTGTAAAAAAGCTTAAGGCTTTTTAAAAATACAGACTCCTTTTTGTACTTTTGCAGATAAACAATTTAAATATGAATAGATTTGGTTCTTCACAGGGATTTATGTCAAATATACCAACTGTAACAAAAAATCTGATAATAATAAATGTTCTGATGTGGTTTGCCACAGTGGTTCTTTATAAAACAGGTTTTGATTTACAGAATATACTGGGTATGCACTATATAGGCTCAGATGCCTTTCTGCCTTACCAATTGATTACATATATGTTTATGCACGACATGAGTAGCATTACGCATGTATTTTTCAATATGTTTGCCGTATTTATGTTTGGAAGGGTACTGGAGCAGGTATGGGGGCCTAAACGATTTCTGATATATTACCTTATAACCGGCGTTGGAGCAGGATTGATACAACAACTTGCATGGTATATTGATATGCGTCATTTTTTAAACGCAGTTAACGATTATCTTATAAACGGAGATTCCTCAGTGCTCTCAGTCTTTTTAAACGTACAGGATGGCATTAATTATTCTTCAAGTTCAATTGTTGCTGCAAAAGAAACAATTTTAAGCAATTTACTAACTGTAGGAGCTTCAGGATCTGTATTTGGTATATTACTTGCATTTGGTATGCTGTTCCCTAATGCACCACTTTTTCTTATGTTTATACCAATACCAATTAAAGCCAAGTATATGGTAATTGGTTATGGATTAATTGAGTTGTTTGCCGGTGTTGCAAATTTCTCAGGAGACAATGTTGCACATTTTGCTCATTTGGGAGGTATGTTGTTTGGATACTTCCTTATCAGATACTGGAAAAAAAAGGGAATAGGAAATGGCTTCTTTTTGGGATAGACTAAAAACCTGGTACGATCAGGGCAATAATGTTGTCAAACTGATCTTTATTAATGCCGCTGTATTCATAGCTGTCAGACTTGCTTATGCAATAATGAGTATGACAGGTTATGACGGGAAAATTATGCTTGATTTTTTTCAACTCCCGTCAGTTCTGGAAGATTTTATTTTGAAACCATGGACTGCTCTAACATATATGTTTGTGCACTTTGGCTTCATGCATCTTTTGATGAATATGTTTCTTTTGTACTTTTTTGGCGGGCTTTTTATTAGTTGGTTTAGCAGTAAGCAATTTATAATTAATTATATACTGGGCGGTCTCGCAGGTGCTCTTGTTTTCATATGCGGATATTACTTTATACCCGGTTTGAGGTTTTCAGAGCCTGGAGCACCTTTGTTAGGGGCTTCTGCATCTGTAATGGCATTGAGCATGGCTGTTACGATTTATAAGCCCGATTATAATTTGCCACTTTTTTTAGTTGGAAACGTAAAACTGAAGTATATAACAATTGCACTTATAGCATTTGATATTCTTAGTATGGATAAAGCCAATATAGGTGTTGGCCTGGCTCATTCCGGAGGTATTTTGTATGGTTTAATTATTGGTTTGTTATCTAAAAAAGGAGTTGAGGTTTTTAAAAACATTTTTAAGACCAGGCCAAAGATGAAAGTTAAGTATAACAGGCCAAAAAGTGAAAAGGTTAACAGAACAGGTGACGTTGACAGAGAGTACAGAGAAAGAAAAAAAAGAGAATCAGACAGACTTGATGAAATACTGGATAAAGTAAAAAAGTCCGGATATGAAAGTCTTTCAGGCGATGAAAAAAAGGAATTGTTTGATTTTAGTAATAAGGGTAATTGAAAACCAGAACTAACAACAGGGGTAAGCAAAATTCTGTAATGAATATTCTATTCAGAGTTTTTCATTCAGTAATACTTATTGTCAATCTGACAATTTTGTTATTACTGGTTGTAAGTGGCTATGCCTGGAAAGTCAAACCTGAACATGCTTTTATATCTCCTCTGCTTTGTTATGCATTTCCTGTTTTTGCTTTGGCTAACTTTTCTTTTATTATATATTGGTTGTTTCGTTTTAAGATATGGATTTTAATACCTCTTACCGGCTTTTTATTGACATACGATTCTTATAAGGCGTGGTTTCCTGTTAATATTCTAAAGGAAGATTTAGGTGAAAAGTCGCTTAGTATTTTAACATACAATGTTAAATATCTGGAGTATCCATACGATGAAGAAGAATATGAAGTACACCCTGCAATAGAATACATCAGAGATTCGGGGGCAGATATAGTTTGTCTTCAGGAGGTCGGAGATGATGTGCTTACAAAATTCCAGAAAAAAAGATCTTTCAGAAAAGCTTTAAAAGACTATCCTTACATTCGTTCAGGTGCTTCAGAGGGTAAATATTCTGTAGTTTGTCTTTCTAAGTATCCAATTTTAAAATCAAAGAGAATACCGTATGAGAGTAAGTCGAATTCTTCTTTTGTTTATGACATAAAAGTTGATGATGACACTATCTGTTTGATTAATAATCATCTTGAATCTAATAAGCTTAATCCTACAGAAAAGGATAAATATAACAACATTTTGAAAGTCAGGGAATCTGAACAAATTTCCGAGCTTGCAAAAATCTTCGGAAGAAAGGTTGCTTCAGCCACTACTATAAGAAGCAGGCAGGCAATTGCTGTTGCTGAGGTTATAAAAGAAAAGAGTGGAAAAGTTTTTGTTTGCGGTGATTTCAATGATGTTCCCGGATCGTTTACTTACAGAACAATTCGTAAAGGGTTGAAAGACTCATGGATAGAAAAGGGTAACGGATGGGGAAATACTTTTCACGAAAATCTTTTCTTGTTCAGGATAGATTATATTTTACATTCTGAAGGTATTCAGTGTGTAAGTACTAAAATTGACAGGATAAGGTATTCTGACCACTTTCCTTTGACAGCGAAATTTATCTTCAGATGAATATAGAATTGTTTGCAGAAGTGCTCCTGCCCCTGGCGGTAGAGGGTAGTTATACATATTCGGTTCCTGATAATCTGGTAAGTGAAATTAAAATTGGTTGCAGAGTTGCGGTTTCGCTGGGGAAAAATAAATATTATACCGGTATAGTTACTGACTTGCATGAAAACAAGCCAACTGGATTTGATATAAAACCTGTACTGCATCTTGTTGATAGTTTGCCTTTTGTTGAAAAGCTACATCTGGACTTTTGGCAGTGGATAGCATCATACTATATGTGCAGCAGGGGAGAGGTTATGAAGGCTGCTATACCTTCGGGCTTCAGACCTGACAGTCTGGATCTTGAAGAGCTAAAATCTTCAGGTAAAAAAGCGATAACATGTGTAAGGCTCAAATCTGAGTATTCTGAATCGAAAAATGCTATTGATGTTGCAATAAAATTACTAAGCAGAAGTAAACATCAGACTAAACTGATGTATGACTATCTTGATTTGAGTGGTTATCTGGAAAATGAAACAGAGGTAAGAATTGTCGCCCGCAAAGATCTTCTGGATTTTTCAGGTGAAAGCTCTGAGGTTTTAAAGGCATTATTTGTAAAAGGTATTGTCGAATTGTATGATATGCCATTTAATGATGAACCTGAGTCAACTGACAGTTATTTTTTAAGGCCATTAAATGATGCCCAAAATGAAGCGTTAATGTCAGTAAAAGCAAATTTCACTCAAAAACAAGTTTGCCTGCTTCATGGATATACCTCTTCGGGAAAAACTGAGATATATATTCATTTAATTAGTGAGTATTTATCTAAAGGTAAGCAGGTACTTTTTTTAGTACCCGAAATTGCACTGACAACACAATTGTTTGAGAGGATGAAAGCCGTTTTTGGCAATGACGTATTGGTATATCATTCCGGATTAAGAGATTCTTACAAAATGAGTGTTTGGAATACCTTGTCTGAAAACAAAGCTCCCAAACTTGTACTTGGAGCGCGATCTTCAGTTTTTTTGCCTTTTAAAGATTTGGGTTTGATTATTGTTGATGAAGAGCACGAAAGCAGCTACAAACAACAGGATCCCGCACCAAGATATAATGCCCGCAATGCATCTATGGTGCTGGCCTCAATGTTTAATGCCTGTACTTTGCTTGGAACCGCGACCCCATCTATTGAGGCATACTCAAATTGCCTTATGGGTAAATCGGGGCTAACAGAATTATTTGTAAGATATAAGGATTCTGAATTACCAGAAATTATTGTAGTTGATGTAAAAGAGTTGAGGCGGAAGAAAATAATGAAATCTCTTTTTTCACCTGTCTTACTGGAAAACATAAATATATCTCTTCAAAACCGCGAGAAGGTCATACTTTTCCAAAACAGAAGAGGGTATTCGCCTTTTGTGCAATGCAGTTCATGTGGCTGGATACCAAAGTGTAAGTTTTGTGACGTAAGTATGACATTTCACAAGAAAAAAAACAGGTTGTCATGCCATTATTGTGGCTATGAGTTAAGTATGCCTGAAGCTTGTCCGGAATGTGGTGGTAATAATGTTAAAACAGGAAGTCCGGGAACAGAGAAAATCGAAGAAGAGATATCAAAGAAATTTCCCGGAGCCAGTGTTGCCAGGCTTGATACTGACACCACCAGAACTAAAAATTCATTTGAGAACATTCTCTATAATTTCGATACCGGCGATACCAATATTCTTATAGGAACCCAAATGGTTTCAAAAGGTCTTGATTTTAAAGGAGTAAGAGTTGCCGGTATTATTAATGCAGATCAACTGTTGAATTTTCCTGATTTCAGGGCTCATGAAAGAGCATTTCAATTGCTAACACAGGTAAGTGGCCGGGCCGGTAGATCAGGAGAGAGAGGAATAGTTATCATTCAAACATCACAACCTGAAAACCCTGTTTTGAAGTATGTTCTTAAAAACGATTTTATGTCTTTTTTTAATACCGAAACCGCAATAAGAAAAGACTTTTCGTATCCGCCATTTACAAGAATTATCAGCATTACTTTAAAGCATACAGACGCTGCTATTGTCAGGAGGGCGGCATTAAAATATGCGGGGATGTGCCGAAAATATTTTAATGGCAATCTTTTAGGCCCTGATATTCCGGTTGTATCACGAATTAACAATTATTATATGCAGAATATGCTATTAAAGGCCGATATTACGACCTCCTTTATAAAGACAAAAGAAGTATTACTAAGTCTTAAGGACGAGATTAAGCAGAATTCTGATTTTAAACAGGTTCAATTTGTTTTTGATGTAGATCCTGTCTGATTATAAAGGGTTTTTTTCATACATTTGCAGCTATTTGATAAATAATAACTAATTATTTTAACGATGAAAAATATTTCACATTTATCATTCTTACTTTTTGTACTGAGTATTAGTTTAGGTTTTCAGTCGTGTGACGAAGAAGAAATTGAGGCAGCTATGAAAACATATCATGTCACAAATGTCACATCTTCCTCAGCCAAGGTAAGAGGTAAAATCTCGGTTACAGCGGGCAATCCGAAATTTACTGAGTCGGGAATATGTATTTCAACAACTCAAACTTATCCCAGAATAACAAACAGCAAAGTAATATATTCAGCCGGTAGTCTAACTGATTTTGAATTATCTCTGACTGGTTTAAGCCCTGATTCTGTATATAAGTTCAGAGCATTTGCTTCGACAGCCGATACCATATTTTATGGTTTAACTTATTCATTCAGGCCTGTAGATATTAATATTCAAACCGTAAATGTAAGTGGTGGCACTTTTACAATGGGAGCGACATCAGAACAATTACAATATGCATCTGATATTGAAAAACCGGCTCATTCTGTTACTCTTGATAATTTTGAAGTAGGTAAGTATGAAGTTACTAACAGCCAGTATGTTCTGTTTTTAAACAGCAGACAGATAAATTCTACAGCTGCATCAATGACAAAAGATGGTGTGAGTTACAAAATGATTTACACCAGTCCAAAGGGTTTGTATTATGATAGTGCAACTTCTTCCTGGAAGTCGCCTGCAGGTTATGAAAATAATCCTGTAGTAAACGTAACATGGTATGGAGCAAATGAGTTTTGTCTTTGGGCAGGAGGAAGACTACTTACTGAGGCTGAATGGGAATTTGCAGCAAGAGGTGGCAAAAGCACAGCAGGAAGCATCTATAGTGGAAGTAATACTACCGATTTAGTTGCATGGTACAAACCAAACATTTACGAGAATGAGAGTCTTGAGTATTATACTCAACCGGTAGGAGGGAAAAATGCTAACGAACTTGGTATATTTGATATGAGTGGAAATGTTTGGGAATGGTGTTCAGACTGGTATTCTTCTTATTCATCAGCTTCTGTGAGCAATCCAACTGGTCCTTCAGATGAAGCTGCGTCAGCTGAGAATTCTGAAATTATATACAAAGTAAGAAGAGGAGGAGGCTGGGCAGATCCCGATGCTCTGAGTTTGAGAGTAAGCAACAGAGGATTTAATGTACCAACTGCAAATGCAGGTTCTATAGGATTCAGATTTGGTAGATAAAAAATAAAGACAAAAATAAAGGGAGCTACAATTGCTCCCTTATTTTTGATGCTATATCAAGCATTTCTTCTTGTGTAAGTTTTAATTTCTGATTTGAAAATAACAAATCAGACTCTTTCTCAATTGGAATGAGATGTATATGTGCATGAGGAACCTCAAGTCCGATAACCGCAACTCCAACTCTTTTGCAGGGTATTGCCTTTTTAATAGCAAGTGCAACCCTTTTTGAAAAAAGATGCAATCCGGAAAACTCCTGGTCTTCAATGTCAAAAATGTAATCTGTTTCCTTTTTAGGGATAACAAGAGTATGTCCTTTTGTTAAAGGATTTATGTCCAGGAAAGCATAAAAGTTTTCGTCTTCCGCAATCTTATAACTAGGTATTTCACCGGAAACTATTCTACTAAAAATGCTTGCCATATAACCGTTATTTAGCGAGTTCAATTTTCTGTACTTCAAGTGTCAGAACACCTGCAGGCACAGAGATATCTACAACATCTCCCGGCTTTTTGCCTAAGAGACCTTTTGCAATTGGTGTACTCACAGAAATTTTCTTCTCCTTAAGGTTTGCCTCAGAATCTGAAACAATAGTGTAATCAAAAACCTGATTGGTTTTCTTGTTTAACAGAGTCACATTTGTAAGTATCTGAACTGTGTCTGTATTAATTTTACTTTCATCTAAGATTCTGGCATTCAGGAAAAGTTCTTTAAGCTGCGAAATTTTCATTTCGAGCATACCTTGTGCCTCTTTAGCTGCATCATATTCTGCATTTTCAGATAAATCGCCCTTATCTCTTGCTTCAGCAATTTGCTGAGAAATACGGGGACGCTCAACGGACTCCAAATAGTCAATTTCTTGCTGCAACTTTTTGTAACCAGCCTCGGTCATGTAACTGACTGCCATTTAAATTACCTCCTTCTTAAAAATTAATTGTTAGTATTAAAAAACAAAAAGAATTCCGACCTCAGCCGGAACTCTCGCGTATGTAACTGCAAATATAATAAATAAATAGGCCAAAGTCAAGCCTAAAGCTGTGTTTTAAAACATCTTTTTAAAGCAGCTTTCTGATTTCCTGTTGAATATCTGAAATTTGGGTATCTCTTGCAACGATTTCACCATTTTTGTTAATAAGGAAAAATGTTGGTATTTGCATAACATTGTAAGTCCTCAAATAGTTTGAATTAGAACTATTCTTGTCTCTGACACAAATCCAGGGTAAATTAACAGCGGCATTTTTCCAGAAATTTTCATCAGGATCAAGTGAAACCTGGAAAATCTCAAACCCGCTTTCAGAGAACTCATTGTGAATCTCTCTGAGAAACATATTTCTTGATGGAGAAAAATCTGTTTGATAAGCTGTGAAATCAAGTAAAATAACCTTTCCAGCAATTGAAGACAGACTAACACTTTTGCCATTTATATTTGGTAATGTTATTTCAAAATAAGATAGTTTATCGTATTCCTTTATTTCAATATTTTTTCCGTCTCTGGCCCTGCGTATATCTTTCATACCCATTAGTGTAAGGTTTACAAGATGTTTGGTCCTAAGTGAGTTTGGATAAAAAGTATTCCATGAAGTAGCAACAGCAGCGTATGTCTTATTGTCATCAGCATTATAAGGATCGAAAACCAGATAATCATGAAATCTCTGAAATAAGGCAAAATATGCAGCAGGAGACTTAGGGTTTTTGTAAATAATAGTTTTTGCACTCTCCCTGTGTTCGTTAAAAATACCTGCAAGGCCGTTTTGATATTGTTGTACGTCTATTGTGTTACTATCGTATAATGCTTTTAATGAATCGGTTCTTAAAATAGTTTTCCCTTGTAAAACAGACAATACCCTTATTTGCTCACAACATTCAGACCCCTCCACATTGTATTCTTTACCAAATTGTTTGCCTTCAGCCTTAATAACAACAGTTCTTGCTGAGTCAGCACAAAGATGTATAAATCGTTTGTCTATTCTTATTCTATAAAATTCAGGTGATTCCGGAACGTCAGTTTTAAAACTGAATTTACCGTTGCCTTTTAACTCTACAGAGTCAAGTATTTCAGAATCTTTAATGCCAAAAAGTTCAAAATACAGCATCTTGCCCTCGGCGTTTGCGATTTCACCTTCAACTTTAAACATGTCTTTACTTGTACAAGCTGAAAATAAAACAATCAGCAGTAGCAGGATGGTAGTAATTCTGTTCATTTTCTTTAAGTATTTTCAAACGGCAAACCTACTTATTTTTATGTTTCTAACCAAAATTCTGACGATAATATACAAAAAACCGGTATTGTCATTCATAAAGAATGAAATACCGGTTTAGTAAAAGTTTTAAACAAATCAGTTGTTAGCTTTTAAAAGCTTAGTCATTTTTACAGTACCGTTATCGTAGGTAGTTTTCTGTATGTAAGCTCCCTTTTTAAGTGCGTTAAAATTATCTCCGGCAATTTTACCGCTGATGCTGTAAAAAACCGTTTTAATCGGTTTGAGATCTGAGTTAACTCCTTTAAGATTTGCAATGACACCAGGGCCTGTCACAACTATGTGATAGATGTTAATACCACTACTGACAGAAGCCATTTGAATAGTTGTTGCACCTCCTGTATAGGAATAAGTAACAGAATTTAAAGCTGAAGCCGGAACATTGTAATTTCCGATCTCTTGACCTGCAGCTGTTTTGACAGCAAGTATTCTGTCAGTTGCGCTACTTGATGAAGACATTGCCTTAATAGTTATCTGTACATTTCCTGAAACCGGGAAAGTCAAGACTCTTGAAGTTGGCTGGCCATCAGTAAAAACACCGGTTCCACCAAGTTTAAGTCTGTGAGTATAGCTAATGCCGCCTTCAGATTTATTGTTTGCATCGACTGTAACTGACGAACCGGAGGCAGCCATAATAGTCAAACCATCAACAGTTGTGTTACTTGTCATTTCTCCTAATGCATTAAAACTTGAATTACTGATATTCCAGTCTTTTGTCAGGTCTTCAGCATGAAGAGAGAAGTTAAGTCCTAAAGCAATAATAATTAGTGTAAAGATTTTTTTCATAGTCATTATTTTAGTTAAACATTTTTGTTTGTGAGCATCAAAAAGCAAATATAATAACATAAAACAGAAAGTGTTACTAAAAAGTGTAAAAAAATTGCTATTTCCTCTAATTCTTAGCTTTTTATAAAATTGCAAATATTTTTGCTACATTTGCACGATTTTAAGTTAAAAAAAACAAGACAATTAAAAAGACGCTTTTTTATGATTAATCCGATTGTCAAAACAATTGATTTAGGTGATGGAAGGTCTATCACCATCGAAACCGGTAAGCTGGCAAAACAGGCAGATGGCTCTGTAATGGTCAGAATGGGAAATACAATGTTGCTTGCAACAGTTTGTGCCGCCCAGGATGCAACTCCCGGTACTGATTTTATGCCTCTACAGGTAGAGTACAAAGAAAAATTTTCTGCATCAGGCAGATTCCCTGGTGGTTTCACCAAAAGAGAAGGTCGTGCAGGGGATTCAGAGATATTAGTTTCCAGACTTGTTGACAGAGCCTTGAGACCTTTATTCCCGGATGATTTTCATGCGGATACAATTGTAAATGTAATTTTATTTTCTGCTGACGGTGAAGATATGCCAGATGCATTGGCCGGTTTGGCTGCTTCTGCTGCATTAGCGGTTTCGGATATACCTTTTAACGGACCTATATCTGAAGTACGTGTGGCCAGAATTGATGGCAAATTTATTGTTAACCCTACTTTCTCTCAGCTTCAAAAGGCAGATATGGATATAATGGTAGGTGCCACTATGGATAATATCATGATGGTAGAAGGCGAAATGCTTGAGGTTCAGGAGGCTGATTTGCTTGAAGCATTAAAGATAGCTCACGATGCAATAAAAGTACATTGCCAGGCGCAGATAGAATTAACAGAATTGGTTGGTAAGACTGTAAAACGTACTTATTGCCATGAAGTTAATGACGAGGAACTTAAAAATGATGTTTGGGCGAAGACATACGATAAGGCTTATGCTATAGCTGTTTCAGGAAATACAGACAAGCATGCACGTATTGAAGGTTTTTCAAATATCCTGAAAGAATATAAAGAAGGTTTGGCTCCTGAGGTTCTTGCTGAAAAAGGAGAGCTGGTAGGAAGATATTACCATGCAGTCGAAAAAGAGGCTATGCGTCGTTCTATTCTTGATGAGGGTAAGAGACTTGATGGTCGTAAAACTACTGAGATCCGTCCTATTTGGAGCGAAGTTGATTATTTACCAGGTTGTCATGGTTCTGCTGTTTTTACAAGAGGTGAAACTCAGTCACTGACTTCAGTTACTCTTGGTACCAAAATGGACGAAAAAATGGTTGACGAGGTACTAAACCAAAGCAAGGAAAGATTTTTATTACATTATAATTTCCCTCCATTTTCAACAGGTGAAGCTCGCGCAAGTCGTGGAGTAGGCCGTCGTGAAGTTGGTCATGGAAATCTTGCACATCGTGCTTTAAAAAATATGCTTCCTAAAGGATATCCATATGTGATAAGAGTTGTTTCAGATATACTTGAATCAAACGGTTCTTCATCTATGGCTACTGTTTGCGCAGGTACATTGGCTCTTATGGATGCAGGTGTTCCTATTAAGAGCCCTGTATCTGGTATTGCTATGGGTCTTATTTCTGAAAAGAAAGGTACAAACTTTGCGGTGTTATCTGATATTTTAGGAGACGAAGATCATCTTGGCGATATGGACTTTAAAGTTACCGGCACAAAAGACGGTATAACTGCAACCCAAATGGATATTAAGGTAGATGGTCTGAGTTATGAAATACTTGAAAAGGCATTGCTACAGGCAAGAGAAGGCCGCATGCATATACTTGGCAAAATAACTGAAACTCTATCCGAGCCAAGAGAAGACTTAAAACCAAATGCTCCAAGAATAGAGGTTATCTGGATTCCTAAAGAATTTATTGGTGCTGTTATTGGCCCTGGAGGTAAGATTATTCAGGGTATTCAGGAAGAAACCGGTGCTGTTGTTACAATTGAAGAACTTGACGGAAAAGGCAAAGTTGAGATTGCTGCAAACAACAAGGCTATTATTGATGCTGCTTCGTTAAAGATAAGATCTATTGTTGCTATTCCTGAGCCTGGTGAAACATACAAAGGCAAAATTCGTTCGGTTATGCCTTATGGTGCTTTCGTTGAATTTATGCCTGGCAAAGACGGT
>CAZFUO010000016.1:0-24468 GCA_964522065.1 uncultured Bacteroidales bacterium
ACCTTCTGTTTTTTACCTTATCAACGTAATACAGAAATTCTTCTTTGGAAATATTTACGGTTTCACAAAAATCTAAAGTATCCAGTCCGACAACATCTCTCATAGTGACCAGAACGTCATAAGATGGCTTATTATATACCATAAGCTCACCCTTCCTGTCATAAATAAGCCCACGGGCCGGATAAATAGTTTTAAGATAAAAAGCATTGCTGTCGGCAAAAGACTTATACTTATCGTTAAATAACTGAAGTGCAGCAAGCCTTATAACGAATATCAAAAAAATAGCAATTGTTGCAATTACAATGATGCTACTCCTGTTTACATTTTCAGTTCTTCTTTGCATCTGAACGTTTGTTTACATATTCCATAGCAAAAATGAATACCAGTGTAAACAATGTACAAACCGGAATTTTCAGAAAAAGTCCACTTATACTTAATAGCGAGAAAGACTCGATCAAAAATAGCGAAGTATGATGTATCAGCACCAAAATGATACTGTACTTCCAGAAAACCTCATGTCCCAGCCAGGAAACACTGACATTCTTCTGAACCAAATCTTCTTTTAAAACAAACAATCTAAGCACAGGCAAACGTAAAAATCCAAGCAGAGTCGAGGCAGAAGCATGCATACCCGGAGTATTTGAGAAAATATCAACAATAAGACCTGTTGTAAAACTAACAAGCATTACCTGTACAGGAGACATAGTAGCAGGCAATCTTAAAATTGCATAAACATATATTATTGGAAAAAATACTCCTAAAAAATGAATATTGCCAAGAAAAAGTACCTGTACAGCAACTAGTATAAAAAACCAAATAATATGTTGAATCAATTGTTTCATTTTGTGGCCTCCTCTACAAGCGTCTTTAGTTCGTCCCTAAGTTTAAAATCTACTACACTAACATTAGAAACCGCATCAAACTTCACAGCAAGTCTTACTTTTAGTCTCAAATAGTTTGCGTCATCTCCAATCTCATACTCTTCGACAGTACCAACCATCAGCCCTTCTGGAAAAATTGCAGAGAAACCGCTGGTAACTATAGTATCACCCTTGTTAACAGCAACATATGGAGGTATTTCCTCAAGATAAGCAAAGCGCCTGTCAACTTCATCCCAAGCTAAAGAACCTGAAGTATTACTATTTTTAATTTTACAGCTAAACCTTATTTCAGGATTTAAAACTGGTATTACAACTGAATAATGATCGGATACCTGGCTAACAACTCCAATGATTCCATCAGTATTAGCTACACCCATTTCCGGTTTCACACCATCAACAGACCCGATATTAAGAGTCATGTAGTTTTTAATATGAGTCACGCTGTTATGTATAACCCTACCAGGAATCAACCTGTATTCTTCAGCCTCTTTAATTCTTAATAATGCAATTTCACTGCTGTCAGCAAACTGTTCAAGATTTGATTTTAGTCTTGCAATTTCATTCTGAAAAGCAATATTATCTTTAATAAGTTTCTCATTATCTTCATTGAGGCTGAAATACCTCAACATATTATCTCTTAAAGAATAGACTTCACCTGCTATCTGATTAGCAGAGCTGAAAAAAACACTGTGCTGAAAAGAATTTGAAGTAAAGAGTAAATAAAAAGACAATCCCTGAAGCAGTAGAAACATCAGCAAAGACCCAAATTTTGAGACAAATCGCAAAAAATTCTGCATAACTCCAAGGATTACTTATTTCCGTGAAAAATATTAACGTATCAGGAAGCTAAACTTATCAACGTTTTTCAAAGCTATACCCGTACCCCTTGCAACTGCGTGCAATGGATCTTCAGCAACATTAAATCTTATATTAATTTTGTCTGAAAGACGTTTTGCCAGTCCTCTTAATAAAGCACCACCACCGGCCAGATATACCCCTCTTCTCACGATATCAGAGTACAATTCTGGAGGAGTTTGCTCAAGGGCACTCAAAACAGCCATTTCGACTTTAGAAATTGATTTTTCAAGACAGTGAGCAATCTCCTGATAAGAAACAGGAACCTCCATAGGCAATGCAGTCATTTGGTTAGGTCCGTGAACCACGTAATCTTCAGGAGCATCATCCAGCTCTGTCAAAGCCGAACCTACGTTGATTTTTATAAGTTCAGCTGTTCTTTCACCAACTCTCAGGTTATGCTGCCTTCTCATGTACTCCTGAATATCAGCAGTAAAATCATCACCGGCTATACGAATTGACTTATTTGCTACTATACCACTCAATGAAATTATCGCAATTTCTGTAGTACCACCACCTATATCTACTATCATGTTTCCTTCTGGCGCCTCTACATCAATACCGATACCAAGTGCAGCAGCCATTGGTTCGTATAACATGTAAACATCTCTGCCTCCAGCATGTTCAGCTGAGTCACGTACAGCACGTAATTCAACTTCAGTAGATCCAGAAGGAACACTAATAACCATTCTCAGGTTTGGAGAAAACAATCTCTTTTTTGAAGTAGCCATTTTTATCAGACCGCGCATCATTTGCTCGGCAGCGTAAAAATCGGCAATAACTCCATCTCTTAAAGGTCTTACTGTTTTTATATTATCAGGAGTTTTACCGTGCATTTGCTGAGCTTTTTGACCAACAGCAATAAGCTTATCAGTTCTCCTGTCAAGAGCAACTATACTTGGTTCGTCAACGACTATTCTGTCATTATGGGTAATTATAGTATTCGCCGTCCCCAAGTCCATGGCGATTTCCTGAGTAAATGAAAAAAAGCTCATAAATCTTAATGTTTAAAATGTCTGAATCCGGTTAAAACCATCGCTAGTCCATGTTCTTCGCAGTAATCAATTGACTTTTGGTCATTTATTGATCCTCCTGGATGTATTACAGCTTTTACACCGGCATTATCTGCAATTTCCACACAATCAGGGAAAGGGAAAAATGCATCAGATGCCATTACTGCACCATTCAGATCAAAACCAAAATTGTTTGCTTTTTCTATTGCTTGTTTTAATGCATCTACTCTTGAAGTCTGCCCAACTCCACTTGCACAAAGTTGTTTGTTTTTTGCAAGAATGATTGCATTTGATTTACTGTGTTTAACAAGCTTATTTGCAAATAAAAGATCTTCAATCTGGGCATCATCAGGTTTAACTGTAGTTACATTTGAAAGATCATCATTTGTCTCAGTTTTTAAATCTTTGTCCTGAACCAAAACACCATTCAATAAAGAGCGGAATTGTTTTGCAGGAGTTTTAAACTCTTTTTGAATCAGAATTATTCTGTTTTTCTTTAGTGTAAGTATTTTTAGAGCCTCAACATCATAGTCCGGAGCAATAATTACTTCAAAGAAAATCTTATTTATTTCTTCTGCAGTATCTTTATCTACAACTGTGTTTGTTATTAATACACCACCAAATGCCGAAACCGGGTCTCCTGCAAGTGCATCTTTCCATGCATCAATCAATTCAGGACGACTGGCAACGCCACATGCATTATTATGTTTAAGTATTGCAAAAGTGGTTTCGCTAAAGTCACTAATTAAAGAGACTGCCGCTTCGATATCAAGTAAATTATTGTAAGAAATTTCTTTACCCTGCAATTGTTCGAATATCTCTTCAAAGTCACCAAAGAAATATCCGGATTGATGTGGATTTTCTCCGTATCTCAAACTTTTAGCATTGTTACCGGCAAATCTGAAAGCAGAACCATTACTATTATCAAACCAATTGAATATAGCTGAGTCGTATCCGGATGAAACCATAAATGCTTCTTTAGCAAACCATCTGCGATCTTCTATTGAAGTTTCGGCTCCTTTTTCATTAAGAATATTAAGTAATGGTGCATATTGAGCATTAGAAGCAACTATTACAACATCATTGAAATTTTTAGCTGCTGCTCTGATAAGCGAAATACCACCAATATCAATCTTTTCAATTATATCTTCATCGGCTGCACCTGATGCTACTGTATCTTCAAATGGATACAAATCAACAATAATAAGATCTATTTCAGGTATTTCAAATTCTTCACACTGCTTCATATCGCCTGACAACTCCCTGCGGGCAAGAATACCACCGAACACTTTAGGATGTAAAGTTTTTACTCTACCACCTAAAATAGAAGGGTAACCGGTTAGTTCTTCAACCGCATCACATGGTAATCCTAAACTTTCAATAAACTGTTGCGTACCTCCTGTTGAAACAAACTCAACTCCCTCCTGGTGGAGCTTAATTAGTATTTCATCCAGGCCATCTTTATGATAGACAGACACAAGAGCTCTTTTAATCTTCTTAATTTGAGACATATTATACTTTTTCTGATAAAACGAATAATGGTGAACCGTTTAGCCTGCAAAGCTAATAATTTATAAGGTTTTTTCAGGCAAAATATAACAAATAAAATCAAAGAACTTTAACTTGATTGTCTGTCAAATAGCCAAAGCATCACAAAAAATGTGAATTTCACAATTATTTTTAAAAAAAGTACCGATTTTTTTTGGAAATTACAAAAAACCGTTATTCCTTTGCGGTGGATTAGTAAGGTAATACACTAAATAAATATAAGAAATGATCGAATTAAAGAACATCAGTTTTTATTACAACAAGAAAAAACCGATTTTTGAGGATCTTACACTCAATATCGAGACCGGAAAAATCTATGGTTTATTAGGCAAAAACGGAGCCGGCAAAACAACTTTATTAAAAAATATTGCCGGTATTTCTTTTGTAAAATCCGGCACAAGTACTGTTTTTGGAATTGAGTCAAAACAAAGAAAAACAGAAGTGCTTGAAGACATTTTCTTTTTACCGGAAGAAGTATGGTTGCCAGATACAACTGTAAATAACTACTTGAAAATGTACAGTTCGTCATGGCCAGATTTTAATCATGATTTTTTCAGTTACTGCCTTGAAGAATTCGAGATTCAGGCAAAATCAAAGCTAAAAAACATGTCTTTTGGCCAAAGAAAGAAAACAGCTATTAGTTTTGCTTTGGCAACACAGTCAAAACTATTAATTCTTGACGAGCCTACAAATGGTCTTGACATACCTTCAAAGGGGAAATTCAGAAAACTTATTTCTGAAATAATGAATGAAAACCGCACTATCATTCTCTCTACACATCAGGTGAGAGACCTTGAAACTTTGATTGATACAATAATTGTATTGGAAAACAGCGAGATACTGCTAAACAATACAATTGAAGCTATATGCGAAAAACTCTTTTTCAAAACACTTTCATCAGTAGAAGAAAGAAGCGATGTTTTATACAGCGAATTTACTCCAAGAGGATATTCTTCAATTTTAAAAAATACCCGAAATGATGAAAGCAAAATAGATCTTGAAGCTCTTTTCAATTTCTGCACACAAAACCCATCGGGAATAAAAGATATTTTCAATTATAAATAAAAACATAAAGCAACAATGTTCTCATTAAAACGGCTATCAAATCAGTTTAAAATACTTGTATATCAGAATTATACAAGGCATGGAATATTCATATTGATTTATGTATTCTATCTCATATACATGCATCTCAATTTGTTCAGTTCTGAAAATCCAAACCTGGAAACTGTATTTAGCAATTTCGGTTTGGCAGCAAGCCTTGCAGGTATATTTTTTAGTATTGACACATTCAGTAAGCTCAGATCTTCTACCGGATCAGGCATAATGTATTTAACGGTTCCGGCAACAATATTTGAAAAGTTTTTATCATCATTATTGTACTCGACCATTTTTACTTTTATAACCTTCTCTGCTGTCTATCTGGTTTTTCATATAGTCTTAATTTTTACAGGCAATATGATAACTGGCAGTAATTTAAGTCTATATATACCGGAAATGCCTTTAATATGGGAGGCAATTTCTGATATGCTTTTCTTTCAATCACTATATTTTTTCGGTGCATTGATTTTCAAGAAAAATCAATTCGGTAAAACGACTGCAATTATAGTGGGTTTCATAATATTGACGAGTATTATTGGCGGACTTATTTTAAATTATTCTCTTGACAATTCAACTAATGTTTTTGAAAATAATTTTACTATTAATCTAAGAGGAGATTTGAGCTCATTTACAATAAACGGGGTACCCCTGACAGAAGTCTTTGAAAACTTTAAAACTATAATAATAGCACTGACCTATATTATCCCTGTTGCCATGTGGACGGGATCATATTTCAGACTTAAAAAAATCCAGATTTAAGCCTATGGAATTCAACGAAGACAAAAGTATTTTTCTGCAAATAGCAGATATAATATGTGACCAAATATTATCAGGTAAGAGGTCAGCAAATGAAAAAATACCCTCAGTGAGAGATTTAGGAATGATGTTACAGGTAAATCCAAATACCGTATTGAGATCTTATGAGTTCTTACAGAATAAGGGTGTAATTGGAATGAGAAGAGGAATGGGTTACTATATTGAACCTGACGGACCCGAGAAAGTGATTGCTTTTAAAAGAGAGGAGTTTATTGACTCTTTCCTTCCTAAGTTTTTCAAAGCAATCACCTTATTGAAAATATCTTCCGAAGAAATAAATAAACTATTTAAGGATTACAAATTTGAAGAAACCGCCTAAAGACCAAATATCGAATGATTAAATTTGAAAACATTTACAAAACCTACCCGGGTATTCAACCTGTCCATGCACTCAGAGGTATAGATTTAACTATTAATGAGGGTGAATTTGTTTCAATTATGGGAGCTTCAGGGTCTGGAAAATCCACTATGTTAAACATTCTTGGCATACTTGATGATTACGGACCCGGTGATTATTTCCTTGATGGCAAATTGATTAAAAATCTCAACGAAACCAGATCTGCAGAATACAGAAATGAAATGATTGGATTTGTTTTCCAGTCTTTCAATCTGATAAATTTCAAGAATGCAATGGAAAATGTTGCATTACCTCTTTATTACAAGGGCTACTCAAGAAAAAAACGCAACAATCTTGCAATGGAGTATCTTGAAAAACTTGGGCTTAAAGATTGGTGGCATCATTATCCTAATGAGCTTTCAGGCGGTCAAAAACAAAGAATTGCTATAGCCAGAGCATTAATCTCAGAACCAAAGCTGATTCTTGCCGACGAACCAACAGGTCAGCTTGATAGTGTTACAACAGAAGAAGTAATGCAAATACTTAAAGATGTAAATGCTTCAGGTATCACAATGATTGTTGTTACACACGAACATGCAGTTGCCGAAAAGACTAACCGCATTATACACCTTAAGGATGGTTTAATCGAATCTGATACCAAAAAATAACATGAGATTTCTTGAACTTGATACTATTCAGGAAATCCTGGATACAATGAAGCAAAACAAGCTTCGTACATTTCTTACCGGTTTTGCAGTAGCATGGGGTATATTTATGCTCATTGTTCTTCTTGGATCGGGCGAAGGTTTGAAGAATGGTATTTCTTCAAATTTTAATGACCGCGCTACAAACACTGTGAATATCTGGCCCAGAAGAACGACTTTGCCCTACAAAGGCTATAAAGCATTCAGAAGAATAAAATTCGAGAATGAAGACCTGGTTTTTCTTAAAAGTCAATTTAAAGAAATAGACAAAATATCGGGACATGTTTACTGGTCATCAATGGTTTCTTATAAGTTGGAAAACGGAAACTTCCAGATAGAAGGCGTAATGCCCGATATGGAACAAATAGAAATGTTAAAGATCACATCAGGCAATGGAAGATTTATCAATAAAATCGACATGGACCAGGAAAGAAAAGTCGTTGTACTTTCTCAAAAAACCAAAGAAATAATTTTCAAGGAAGAAACCGCTCTTGGCAAATGGATTACCCTTAGCGGCATCCCTTTTCAGGTAATTGGTATTGACACAAAAGAATCGAGAGATGAAAACGGAAGATGTTACATCCCACATTCTACTGCACAGAAAATTTTTAACAAAGGTGATAATACAGATGCACTACATTTCACTGTAATGGGTTTATACACAAAGGAAGCTAATGATGAATTTGCTAAAAATGTAAGATTGGCTCTGAGCAGAAAACACATTGTACATCCAGAAGATGAAAGTGCCTTTAATGTATGGAATATGGCTTCAGATTATGTTCAGACAATGAATATTTTTAAAACCATAGATCTTTTTGTACTCTTTATTGGTATTTGTACCCTCATTGCGGGTATAGTTGGTGTAGGTAATATTATGGTTATTACAGTTAAAGAAAGAACCCGTGAATTTGGCATAAGAAAATCATTAGGTGCAACTCCTTTGGTAATACTTTCTTCTATCTTGCTTGAATCTGTAGTTATAACTTCAATCTTCGGCTATGTTGGAATGATGCTCGGAATTGGCATTCTTGAAGCTGTTGGAATGATGCTCGGGCAGTCTGGTGGCGGAGGCGAAAACACAGTACAAGTATTTAAAGACCCTTCTGTTGACTTAGGTATTGTTTTTACAGCTACCATTATTCTGATTATCAGCGGACTGTTTGCCGGATACATACCAGCCAGGCGCGCTGTAAAAATTAAGCCTATTGAGGCTATGAGAGCCGAATAAAAAATAAAATAAAGAGTAAGTATATGTTTGACATAGATAAATGGCAGGAAATCTGGTTGACAATAACCCGAAATAAATTAAGAAGTATAATGACAGCATTCGGGGTTTTTTGGGGTATCCTCATGCTGACAATTTTACTTGGCGCCGGAATCGGTCTTGAGAATGGTATGATGAGTAACATTGAGGGTTTTGCAACCAATTCCTGCTTTATTTACGCCGATCAGACATCGGTAAATTATAAAGGTTTGAAAAAAGGACGAAGCTGGGATATTCATAACTCTGACATCGAAGCAATTAAACAAAACGTACCTGAAATAAAAAACCTGGCTCCAATGCTTTTTGGCAATAGCTCTGAAAACAATACGGTAAGAGGCGAAAAAGCAGGAACCTTCGGAACAAGAGGTTGTTATCCTGATTATGCAAAAATAGAAGAACAGAAATGTCTTTACGGCAGATATATTAATGATGTTGACATTCAGGAAAACAGAAAAGTATGTTATATAGGTCAGAGTGTATATAAAGCATTGTTTGAACCCGGAGAAGACCCTATAGGAAAAGTAATAAGAAGCAACGGTATTTATTACAGAGTAATTGGTGTAGGAACAGGATTGTCTAATGTACAAATTGGAGGTCGTAGTGATGAAATGGTGGTTTTACCATTTACGACAATGCAGAAAGCATACAATCAGGGTGATATTGTTCATTTTATTGCCGCTACAGCTAAAGATGATGTTGATGCGTCTGTAATAGAAAAAGAAATTAAAACCATACTTAAAAGCAGGAACAATATTTCTCCTGATGACGATAGAGCAGTGGGCGGTTTCAATATAAGTGAGCAGTTTAAAATGTTTAGCTATATGTTTCTGGGGATCAGAATATTAATCTGGATTGTCGGAACCGGAACTCTTCTTGCGGGCGCTATCGGGGTAAGCAATATTATGTTGGTTTCGGTAAGAGAAAGAACTAAAGAAATAGGTATAAGAAGAGCTCTTGGTGCTAAACCGTTTGACATAATTAGTCAGATTGTTAACGAAAGTCTTGTTCTTACTTCTATTGCAGGATTTTTCGGCCTAAGTTTGGGTGTAGGCATACTGGCTTTTTTTGATAACATTATAAATAATATGCCTGTTGAAAGTGGTGTGTTTATTAAAAACATAGTAATTCGCTTTGACCTGGCATTAACAGCCTCAATTATTCTTGTTGTTCTAGGCCTTCTGGCAGGTATGCTGCCGGCAAACAGAGCAATGAAAATAAAACCTATTGAGGCATTAAGTGAAGAATAATTATAAAAATATTGAATAATCAAACATCAAAACAATGAAAAAGTTTTTTAGAATCTTCTTGTTGGTAGCACTTGTTGCCATTGTAGGAATGACTTTTGTTTTTCTTTGGAAAAAATCTCAACCGGTAGAAGTCACTTATGAGATTGTAACAGTAACTAAAGGAAATATTGAGAAAAAAGCTGTTGCAACCGGAAAAGTTGAGGCAAGAAATGAAATCCAGATTAAGCCTCAAATAGCCGGTATTATAGATGAGATTTTTAAGGAAGCTGGCCAGCCTATTAAAAAAGACGAGATTATAGCAAGGGTAAAAGTTATACCAGATATGGTAAGTTTGAATTCTGCTCAGTCAAGATTAAAAATGGCAGAAATAAATTTAAAACAAGCTGAAGCTGATTATAATCGTCAAAAGGAATTATTTGAAAAACAGGTTATTTCAAAGGAAGAAATGGAAAAAGCCACGGTTTCATTTAAGTCTTCAAAAGAAGAATATGAAGCCTCAAAAGATAATTATGAACTTACAAAAGATGGTATAACAAAAAAATCGGGCACACAGAGTAATACTCTTATCAGGTCTACAATTAACGGTATGATACTTGATATTCCTGTAAAGGTTGGCAACTCGGTTATTCAAACCAATAGTTTTAACGAGGGAACCACTATTGCAACAGTTGCAAACATGAGCGATATGCTTTTTAAAGGTAAAGTAGACGAAACTGAAGTAGGCCGTATTCATGAAGGTATGCCTCTTACTCTTAGCATAGGCGCACTAAATGATATGAAATTTGATGCAAAATTAGAATATATCTCACCTAAAGGTGTTGAAGAAAGCGGAGCAATTATGTTTGAAATTAAGGCGGCCGCTAAAATACCTGACTCTGTTTTTGTTAGAGCCGGATACAGCGCAAATGCAGAGATTATTCTTGTAAATGCTAAAGACGTTGTAATGATACCTGAAAGTGTTATTGAGTTCAACAAAGACACTGCTTTTGTTTTTGTTCAGAAAAAGGATAAAACTCAAGATTTTGAAAAGAGAATTATTAAAACCGGACTTTCTGATGGTATAAATATTGAAGTGAAGGAAGGTTTGAAAATAGACGAGAAGATACGAGGAGCAGCAATTGACCCTAAAAAGAAAAATATTAAATAATTTTATTTTAATATTTGTTTTATCTATTATTATACTATATTTGCATTTAATTTTCATTATATCATTATTGAAATGAGAAATATATTTTTAACTTTCATAGTATTCTTTGTTTTTGCATGCATGACTAATGCGCAAAAACAGTGGACATTACAGGAATGTATAGAGCATGCCTTAAATGAGAATATCACTTTGAAATCTTCAAGAATAAATACAGAAAACGAAAACATCAGACTTGAACAGGCAAAAAACCAAAGACTTCCGGGAGTTTCAGCCTATGGATCTCAGTCTTTGAGTTTTGGACAGTCTATGAACAACTTGGGTGTATATGAAAACCGTAATTCACAATCTTATTCTGCAGGACTATCTACACAGGTTAGTATCTTCAATGGATTTCAGATTCAAAACAGCATCAAGGCTCAACAATTCAGCCTACTTGCTTCACTCGAAGATCTGAAAAGAGCTCAGGAAAGTATGTCTGTTTCTATTGCTTCTGCATATTTGCAGGTTTTATTTAATAAAGAACTTTATCTACTTGCTCAGGAACAGGTAGAATTAAGTAAAAATCAGGTTAGCAAATATGAAACAATGGCTGAATCAGGTAAAATTCCTGAAGGCCAGGTAGCAGAAATAAGAGCACAGCATGCAAAAAATAAGCAATCGGCAGCTGAGAGCCTTAGCAGCCTGCAACTCTCTTTACTTGATCTGTCTCAGTTGTTAGAACTTAAAGACTGGAGCGGTTTTGATGTTAAGGTTCCACAAATTGATATGGCTGCTCTTGGACTTCAGATTTCTGATGCTGAAAACGTTTACAATTATGCTGTTGGTAACAAGTCTATTGTAAAGGCTTCAGAATACAGAGTAAAAGGAAGCGAAAAGAGTTTGAAAATAGCTGAGGGCGGCAAATACCCAAGCTTATCTCTGGGCGCGAATTATTCAAACGGATTTTACCCTGATATGACTGAAAATTTCGGGAAGCAATTGGATATCAACTCACGTGCTTCGTTCGGATTGAGTTTAAACATTCCTGTTTTTAACAGGTTTGAAACTAAAAATTCAATAAAAATTGCAAAAAACAATCTAAGAACTGCAGAGCTTGAGCTTGAAAATACTAAAAAGACTCTTTACAAAGAAATTCAACAAGCCTGGTTTAATGCTAAAACAGCTCTTGAGAAATATTATGCTTCTTCAGAAACTTTAAAGCAGTCTGAAATTGCATATGATTATGCAGAAGCAAAATTCAACTATGGTAAATCTACAGTTTACGAATATAATGAAGCAAGACTAAATAAACTTTCAGCAATTTCAAATCAACTTCAGGCTAAATACAATTATTTATTTTGTGTAAAAATACTTGACTTCTACAAAGGTGACCCCCTTAATCTTTAAATATTTAAACCAACCAAAGTAACCTAAAATGAAAAAGTTTTTATTTTTTTTAATTTCTGCAACGATAAGCATTAGCGCCGTTGCACAGACATCGGTAAAGCCGGTATTGGAGCTCGAAAAAGGAGCTGTTTACACAATCAGGAATATTACAAAACAGAAAATTCAGCAATCTGCTCAGGGCCAGCAGATAAACCTTGATGTGACATCAAACAGAGTTTTCAGGTGCAAGGTTCTGTCACTGAATAACAACAATTATGAGATGGAATTCTCATTTGACACAATTGCAACAAAAATTAGTTCTCCTGTATTTAACAGAGAGTCTAATTCTGCAAAACCCGGTAAAGAGCCTGCTGAAATATTATTAAACAAGTTGAGTAAGACTCGTTTAAAAATAAACGTAAGCAAATCTGGCAAACTTGTTGGTTTTATAGATTACCCGGCTTTTAAAGAAAAAATTTTACTTGCAATTGACTCTATGCCTGCAGGGAAAAAAGATGAGGCTATAAAACAAGCTGAAGCGATCACCAAAGAGTCTGCAATAAGAAGTATGATTGAACCTGTTTTTGCATATCTACCTGAAAAAGAAATCAAGATTGGAGACAATTGGGAAACATCATATATAAGTACATCAAACGACATTTCAACTATCGTTATGAACTCATTTAAACTTGACGATATAAAAAATGGAGAATTAATAGTTTCAGGTATTTCCGAACTGGAGTCTATGCCATCAACAAACCCAAATGCTCAGATGTCTCAACAACTTAAAGGCAAATCAACTTTTACCGGTATAATTAATCAGTCTAACGGTATTGCTTTAAGCATGAAAGAAAAATCAAGCATTGATGGCGCAACAGTGGTCAAAAATAATGGTGAAGAAATGAGAATTCCATTAAAAATCGAGTCAGAATCAGAAACTCTAATTAGTAAATAATCCGGGACGATGACAAGATTTTTTATTTTCTCACTTTGTTTTCTTGCAGTAACAGTTGCTAATGCAAGACAAGTCATCACCGGTATCGCGAGCGATAAAGAGACATCAAAACCTGTTGAAAATGCTGAGGTAAAGTTAATACAAATACCTGACAGCATTATTATTGAAGAAAGTAAAACAAACACTGAAGGATCATTTCTATTTTACAAAGCTGATACTTCAAAAAATTACTGCATAAAATTTGATCATATTATTTACAAGCCTGTTGTTGCAAATGTACCCCGCAAGTCGGCAGGCATGATAAACAGTGTGGGAGTTGTGCCACTAGAGCCTAAAATGTTTAATCTTAAGGAGGTTGAGATAAGTGGTTTTAAAGTACAGGTTACTGAGCTTAGTGACAGGACTGTTTATGGTGTACCTGAAGGAATTCAAAAAACATCAACTGACGGCGTTGACGTTTTAAGAAAGATACCATCAGTACAAGTTGATTATCTTAATGAAGACATAAAGGTAAACGGTAAATCAAATATTAAAATAGAAGTTGATGGTATAACCAGAGACAAGAGTTATCTGAAAAGATTACATCCTTCTCAAATTAGCAAAATGGAAGTTATCACAAATCCATCAGGTAAATATGATGCTGAAATCGATGCTGTAATAAATGTTGTAACCAACCCTGCCATGAGATTTGGTCTAAAGGGAATGGTTTATGCAGGTGCATTTCCTATCTCTTCAGAATCTTATTTGGGTCTGGCTAATGCCAGTCTTGACTACGGACTGGAAAAAATATCTTATTATGTAGCAGGTAACGGCATTTATCAGAACGTAGTAATGAACTCTGACATGCTTAGAACCTCAGGAAATGATATCTCAAAACAATTTACAAAGCAGGGATTCTCAGGTGGAATGGGTAGCTTTAATGCTGGCTTCATTTATGACCCTGACGAGAAAAATGATATCAGTCTGGACATTTCCTACAATAACACCAAAACAGAATCTAATAATAACTCTTGGAATTATAATACGTTATCCAGCAATAGCAGTATTTTTAAAACTGAAAGTAATTCTGTTACAAAAAGTGGCGGGCTCACAACTTCACTTTTTTACAAACATAAGTTTGATAAAGAAAATAAGCATGGGCTTGAAGCTGAAATAAGTTATTATAATAGTCTGGGAAATAAAACTACTTCAGAGTTTCAGAATACATATTATAACCCTGTTGACACTAGTGAGATTTTCAGAAATCCATGGCAGAATGAATTTTCTGACTCGAAGGTTCAAAATATTACAGGGCAGACAAATTATAATTTACCGTTAGACAGCCTGTATTTCTTTAATATCGGTTTGAGTACGAATTATAACAAATACAATACTGACAATACAAGTAGTGTAACTCAGGCTCTCGACCTTGACTATACAGACTTAAGACTTGGTGCATATGCAGAAATATCAAGAACATTCCAGAAAGGTAATCTAAGGGTAGGTAGCAGATTTGAAGGATCAAGTGTTTCTATAAATTCATCTGACCCTCACAAATACAATTCTATTCTTCCTTATATGAATGCATTGTACAGATTTAACAATGACAATAGTCTGAAACTGACATATTCAAGAAGAGTTATAAGACCTACATCAGATCAGCTAAATCCTTTTGTTAGTGCCATAGATAGTCAAACCATTAACAAAGGTAACACTAATCTGAAACCTGCATACAGAGATAATTTTCAAATGACATACAACTGGAATCTCACATTAAAGAAAACTACTTTCAATATTTCTCCTGAATTGTTTTATGAATATAAATCAGGTTTAATACAAAATATTATTTCAAGAAATGAGACAACAGGAGTATTCGAAAGTACACCTACAAACATTTCGAATGGTTATGAAACCGGGGGTGCTCTTTCTGTAAATTCTCAGATAGGTAAAATCTTGTTCAATTCAAATTTCAGGTATTCATTTTACCACATTAATGCCTTTGAAAACCAGGTTGCCGAACAAAGCAGACACGGCTGGAACTGGAACTCATTTGCTATGAGTCCACTTCCGTTAAACTTACAGTTTATGGCATTCCTAAATATCAGTGGACCTGTTTTAGATGGACAGACTGAAACAAAAACCTCTGCTATGTATCTTCTGGGTATTGGTAAGCAGTTTAAAAACAATAGCGTTTTAAGATTGATGGCTTACAATCCATTCTCTAAAAACTTTGTAAACTCCACTTCAACAATAAGAAACAGTACTTTTAACCAGACTCAAAAAATGTACCTGAATAAGGGTGCAGGAGTTATGTTGATGTATGTGTATTCGTTTAAAGTTGGAAAAACTATCGAAAGAGAAAAAAGAGATACTGAAAGTCAAATGCAAAACAGCTTATTGAACTTACCTATTAATTTGTAATTCTTTTAATTAAAACATCCTTGTTAAGTAAAAAGGCGGTCCGCTTAAAATACGGAACGCCTTTTTTATTTTCGATTAAATTATAAAACCCTCAGGATATTGCATTGTAAGGCAATGAAGAGAGCCATGTTGTTTTATTAGTGGAAGGCAATTTACCGGAATAAGCTCACGATCAGGAAATATTTTTGCAAATTGTTCAATTGCTGTTTTATCTTTTGCGGTTCCATAGACCGGAATTAGAACTGCCCCATTTATTATCAAAAAATTAGCATAACTTGCAGGCAACCTTTCCCCCTCATGATATACAGGATCGGCCATAGGTAAAGGCATTAAATTATATTTATTTCCTTCTACGTCGGTAAATTCTTTAAGCTCTTTTTCCATAAGTTCCAGAGCCTCCCTATGCTCATCATCATAATCGGGAGCTTTAACATATGCTATTGTTTTCTCATCACAAAACCTTGCAAGCATATCAATATGACCATCTGTGTCATCTCCTGCCAGATATCCGTTTTCAAGCCATAGAACTTTTTTCATACCCAAAGACCTGATAAGAAAATCTTCAATCTCTTTCCTGTTCATAGGTTGATTTCTGTGTTCAGCAAGCAAACATTGTGAAGTCGTCAATAACGTTCCTTTTCCATCAGACTCAATACTTCCACCTTCTAAAACAAAAGATGTCATGTCCTGATAAATCACATTTTCAGCAAACAGGCCCTTCTTGTACAGCAAAGAGGTAATCTGATTGTCATTGGCTGCATCAAACTTCTCACCCCAGCCATTAAACTGAAAATCGAGCAATACGGGCTGCTCATTGACAAATACTGAAATTCCACCATGATCTCTTGCCCATGTATCGTCAGATGGCAACTCCTTTATAATTAAGTTTTCATGATCTCTTCCCAAAACGTCAAGAACTTCTTCCTTATTTTTACAGACAATTACCAAATGCTGAAACCGCAAAACTGATTTTGCTATTTCAACGAAACAAGGTAATACTTCATCCATCATATCTGCCCAGTCTGTCTCCTTATGAGGCCATGTTAATTGCACTGCAGTTTGTTTATGCCATTCGGCCGGAAAATATATATTATTCATAAATCCAGATTTTATGCCCCAAAATTAACTATAAACTTGAAAATCTGATTGAGTATATATACATTTGTGACCTGTTAACACGAATTATTAAAAAAGTAACACAATGTCTGTATCAAGATTTGGAGTAAGTCTGGAAGAAGATCTCTTAAAAGAGCTTGACAGGTTTGTTTCAGAAAATCAATTTCCTAACAGATCTCAGGCCATAAGATTTCTGATTGAAAAAAATCTGGTTGAGAAAAAATGGCAATGTAACAACATAGTTACAGGAGCCATTGTGCTTATTTATGATTCAAATAAAAAGGATATCACAAATCATTTATCATCTATTCAGAGCGAATATTCACAACATATACTTTCCAAGCAACTATTTTACCTTGAAAAAAACATCAACTTAGAAATAGTTGCCATAAAAGGCCCATCTTATAAATTAACTGAATTATCAGATAAGTTGATAAGCTGCAAAGGTATTAAACATGGAAAACTTGTAATGAGTAAAGCTGAATAATTTTTTTGGAACAAGAGTAACACCATTTCATATATATGTAACACGATGAAGATTAATATAAAAAATTCAACTTTAAGTTTAAGCATTACTATAGTTCTATTTTTCAATACAGTTACTGCATTTGCAAATGAAAAAGCAGATAGCTCAAGAGTTTACAAGATTGACGAAGTTGTTTTAACGGGAAGCAAGGTTGCCGTTAAAAGAAATATGATACCACTTTCAGTTTCTGTAATAAGCCGGGAAAATATTGAAAACAGCTCTGAAACAGCTTTACTGCCTGTATTGGGAGAGTTGGTACCGGGATTATTTGTTACAGAAAGAGGTGTCAGTGGATTTGGTGTATCAAACGGATCTGCTGGCCAGATAAGTATGCGTGGAGTTGGAAGCAGTCCAAGTACCCAGGTATTGATACTTCTTAACGGAAATCCTCAGTTTATGGGCATTATGGGTCATCCTCTGCCTGACGCATATGTTGCATCAGATGTTGAAAGGGTTGAGATAATAAGAGGTCCGGGTTCGGCCCTTTACGGAACAAACGCCATGGGAGGTGTAATAAATATTATAACCAAAAAACAGAAATCCAATGGTTTTAGTCTGAATGCCAGAGGCATCTACGGCTCGTACAACACGCAAAAATATATGGTAAACAGCGGTTTCAAAAAAAACAAGTTTAATATTTTTGCTTCATACAATCATGATCAAACAGATGGTCACAGAGATTCTTCAGATTTTAAAGTTGACAACGGATATCTTAGTTTAGGTTATGATATAAACAATAATCTTTCACTCTCTACCGACTTTAGTCTCGCAAATTTTGTCGCATCAGATCCAGGTCCTGAATTTTCAAGAGCAGGTAACCGCATTGACATTACCAGAGGTATGGGTTCGGCTGCATTAACTAACAACTATGGCAAAACAGACGGATCTGTAAGGTTTTTCTACAATTTTGGAGAACATGATATTACTGATGGATTTCATTCTAACGATATAAACTCAGGAATAATTGCTTACCAGAATTTCAGATTATTCAATGGCAACAATCTAAGCTTAGGTATTGATTATAAAGAATATGGCGGCAAGGCTGAGAATAAAAAAGCAATGAACGGAGCCGGAATAGTCTTTAGTGATACAACCGTTACAGAAGTTGCAGGATATTTCAATTTTCAACAGACTTTGTTAAATAAACTGATTCTGAATGCTGGCTTAAGGTTAGAACACAATAGCAATTATGGAATAGAAAACATTCCAACAGCGGGTATTGCTTATCTTCTCGACGAAACCACGTCTTTCAAATCATCTGTATCTAAAGGCTTCAGAAGTCCCACAATAAGGGAGCTTTACCTTTGGGGACAGGCAAACCAGGATCTAAGACCTGAAAGAATGGTTAATTATGAAATAGGATTATCAAAATTGCTATTGAATAAGTCTCTTTCGTTAGAGGTAACAGGCTTTTATTCAAAAGGCAGCAATTTAATTCAACTTGTAGCTGGCCAAAATGGTATGAAATTTCAAAACAGTGGAGAATTTTCTAACACCGGACTTGAAGTGCAAGCTAACTACAACCCTTTTAAAAACTTTTCACTGAATGCTAATTACAGCTTTATCGACATGGACGAGCCTCTGTTAGCAACGCCTGAACATAAACTATTTATCGGCTCAACATACAGAATAGATAAATTCACTATAAATGCTTCTCTTCAATTTGTTGATGATCTTTACACTCAAATAAATCCATCAATTTTAAAAAGCACTTATGCCCTGGTTCATGCCAAATGTCAGTACAGATTAAACAAAAACCTTGATTTATTTATTAAAGGAGAAAACCTGACAGACACAGAGTATTATATTAATTATCAATACCCTATGCCTGGCTTGGTTATTTTAGGAGGATTTAATCTTTCATTATTTAACTAATATCTTAAAGACTTTCTCACTACCGTCTTTATATAAAACCCTGATAATATTAAAACCTTTAAACATCTTGTCTGATTTTACACCATTGGTTGAGAAATAACTAATATTGCTTATTTCTTTATTTTCCAATACCAAAGGAGTACTTAGGCCTAAGTCTTTATCGCGAGCCATTTTCCATTTAAGAAATACCTCTAAAGCATTATTAAGATTTTCAGTTGAAGTTAAATACTCAGAAGGTGATGATACTTTCTTATTTGATATTTCTGTATATGTATTTAAAAAAAGTGTTCTTTGCGAACCCGCATAAATGGATGAATCTGTAGCAGCCAATGCTTTTTGTGAATTTAGTACAGACAAAGCAAGACCTGACTTCAATTTATTAGCATAATCAGATAATGTTGGATAAGAAATAAGGTTTACTTTTCCAACAATAGCACCATCATATCCAAATTGTTCAGTTGTCCATTGTACTATATATTCTTGTTCATTCTGAATACTAAAATATAGCTCATGTTTTTTTGATCCACTTACCATAATACTTCTGTTTTCATTCAGACCATGATTGGTTGCGATATCTCTTTTTTCGTAAACAACTTTACCTTTTAAATCTAATACAGAAAAATTTATCTTCCTGTTTCTTTCTGCTGTACCAGCTGTCCACCATGAATAAAAAAAAGAAACAGAATATATACCGGGAGTCAACTTCAGTCTTTTTTGATCATAGCCACCATAAGTAAACTGACAAACACTACCTTCATCTCTTAAATACATACCATATTCAAAATCACCACCAGCCGGAAACTTTAAAAGACGAGGGCCTGCGCTTTGTGTTGAATTTTGCTCTCTTGTAATTGAATTATATGAGACTTTCCAACCATCAGGTATAACATTCTCGCTTTTCCAGCTATCAGTAATTAGAGTATCATACTTTGCCTGTAATTCAGACTCACCAAATGAATAACGTAGGACTTCAGTTTTATTACTAAAAGTAACAGACAAAGAATACTCACCCGATTGGAGAATGTTATTTGCCGACCTTTTAAAAGTCAGACTTTTTGACAATCCGGTTTCTGAGAGAATTAAAGGAATTGTATCTTTTGCTCTTGTTAGTACAGCTTTTGCCTTTGAGCAGTCAACTGCTTCATCGAAAGTCAAAAAAAAACTATCGAAAGAAAGCGGTAATTCGAATGAATTATTTTCGGGTAAAGAGCTTATAAGGGAAGGCTCTCCAGGAGGCAGATTTAAAGAGTACTTTCTGCAAAAATTCCAGATTTCCTGACTGGTGTGAACTCCGGCAGCAACATCAAGCGACCACCAATGTCCTTTACCCTCAAGTGTAAGCAGAACTACCTCTACCCCATTTGTGCCTGGTCCCCAGGTGCTTTTTGTAGCAATCGAATTAGCTTTACTTGCTGGATAAGGTTTTATTGTTGTTGGGGTTGACGGACAATTATTTCTTTTTACCCATGCATTAATACTGTTCTGAACTCCACTATATCCAACAACATCATCAGATGTACCATGAACATGCATCAAAGGAATAGGACGAGAACTATTGGTGTTTGGTCCTCCCATAGAATACCCACTTACCGGAGCAAAAGCAGCTATTTTATCAGCAATTTTTGTAGCCGCATAATAGGTCATCATACCTCCCATTGAGAATCCTGAAAGATAGACTCTGCTTTTATCAATGCCATACCTGTTGTACATATTATCGATAATAGCTAAAATAAAATCAATATCTGAGCTTCCTGAAAGATTCCACTGTTGTGAAATGCCTCTGGGATAAACTACTGCAAATTTGGCTGTATCTGCCACTTGTTCCCATTTTGACTGATTCTTCTGATAATTAGGGTCTTGAGACATTCCATGCATAGAAATCATCAAGGGTCTTCCCTTTACTAATCCGGCAGGGGTATAAACTATCATACTTCTAGTGGTTCCACCAACACTTATATTTTCTTCCTGTGCATTAATAAAAAAAGGAAAAAACAAAAGCAAAACAGAACAAAGACAAACTCCTGTAAACAGTTTCATTGTAATTATTTATGTGATTTATAACATTTTAACTATTACTTTCTCTCCTGAATATTCAATAGTTTTATTTATCTGACTACCTCCCTTAGCAAACAAAACTACTTTAAATACTCTGTTTTTTAACATACCCTCAAAAGCACCATTAACCTTGCCTATTGTAAGTTCTTTTCCGGTGTTATTCCACAAGAAATTTATATTTGCAAATTTTCCTTCTTCGTAGTTGTAGTTGTCACCTTCATCTTCAAAAAGATCAAAAGAGCCATCACTACCTTCATAAATACGAATTTCAAGCATATTTGCAGGCTTTTGGTCAGCATATTGCATTATCTCACCAAATGGTATTATTGAACCGGCTTTTACAAACAACGGGATTTTATCTAAAGGTGCATCTGCAAGAATTGTTTGACCACCGTTTATTTTATTACCCGTCCAGAAATCATACCAATCTACAGACGCTGGCAAATAAACATCTCTCTTTAAAGCACCTGGTTCTGTAATTGGAGCAACCAAAATAGATTTTCCAAACATATATTCGTATGGCTGATTTAATGCCTGACTATCATTATTGAAATCCATCACCAATGGTCGCATCATAGTCGAGCCGTTACTTGTTATTTGCCAGGCCTCTGAATAAATATAAGGCATTAACTGAGAACGCAGGTTTAACATCACACGCATATTGTCTTCAACTTTCTGACCATATTTCCAAGGTTCAGTTTCTGACTGGTATCCATGCATTCTGAATATGGGATTGAATGTTCCCCACTGATACCAACGAGTTAAAAGCTCATGAAACTTTTCATCTGAATATTGTGAACGTCCTGGTCTGAAGAAACCGCCAATATCTGTTGTCCAGTAAGGCATACCGGTTATTGTAAAATTAAGCCCGGCAACAATCTGGCGTCTGTAGGTATCCCAGTCTCCGCCAATATCACCTGACCAGTTAATTACACCGTATCTTTGTTGCCCTGAGAAAGCAGATCTGGTTAAAATACAAACTCTTTTTTTGTCAGAGGTTTGTCTCTGTCCCTCATAAACAGCTTTACTAACCATTAGAGGATAAGTAAGGCGATATAAATCACCTGCACCTAGAAAAGTTTTTGTGCCTGTTAAAGCATCATTTTCAGGTTCAACAGCATCCATCCACCAGGAGTCAACACCATTATCAAACATATTTTCTTTAAGTGTAGTCCAGTATTCATTTCTGGTTTCAGGATTGAAATAGTCCAGCCATTTTGTACCCGGTACAAATCTGTTTTTGGCTACATATTCTTTTCCAATCTCTGAGTTTTTGTCAGGATTAGACCATATTGATATATTAAAATGAGCATTCAGGTCGTGAAGTTCTTTTATAAAGCCGGCCGGATTTGGATAGTTTCTTTCATCAAACTGAGGCACACCCCATCCACGATTACCCCAATACTGCCAATCCTGTACGATTACATCAAGTGGAAGATTTCTGCGTCTGAACTCTTTAACGGTCTCAACCAAATGGCTTCCTGAGGTATAACGTTCACGACATTGCCAAAAACCATAAGCCCACTTCGGGAACATTGGCGCATTTCCCGATAAACTTCTGTATGAAGATATCACCTCATCAGCGGTTCCTGCAAATACAACATAATCAAGTGCTTTTGCATTTGGAGATCTAAAAGTGGTAGCATTCTCTCTGAGCTTCCATGAAAGTGTTGGTTTATTATCAGATTTACATACAAGCTGAACTTCGTGTTCGCCTGCTTTGAGCTTTACAAAAGCACTTGCTGTTGGTGGCAACCACATATTTTCCTGATTTAATACTGCAACACCGTCTATTACAACATAATGTTTGTTACCCATTGCACCTAAATCCATAAAGACAGAATATTCACCATCGCTGTCAACCGTAAATTTTCCTTTATAAAATGACTGGTTCTGAGAAACTCTTTGTGTACCGGCTGTTGTAGTAACCTCGGCAAAATTTTCATTTTCAGATGGTTTTTCCTGCTTTACAAGAGTTATAAAATTATCTAAGGGATTATAATCTGTCAAGCCATACTGATGCCACAACAAGCCATATCCTTTGTTTGAATAAATAAATGGAATTGCTATCTGACTATTCACCTGAGTGAGTCTTCTTGTAATACCTTTAAGATTGAAATGCCCATCCTGAAATTGGCCTAATCCAAAAATTGATTCATCTTCAGGAGAATTAAAACTTTGTTCAGCCATAAAACATTTTTCGCCCATTACAGTACCGGGGATTAACTTACGTGTTCCGAGTTTTTCACTAAGGATTACCTTATCTGAACCATCAAAGTATGTCAGATTTCCATTTTTACGATTTACTTCTACTGTAATATCTTTTAGCGAAACTCTAACAGACTTCTTGTTTTCAGAGACTTTGTAATCGGGTATAGATGAGTTTTCTGTAAATACCAATTCCGGCAATACTGACTTTTGTGATTCATAAAACTGTATGCGAACAGCATTGTCCGAAACAGGATAAATATCAAGATTTCCATTTTCTAATTTTACACTTACACTTTCTTTTCTGGTGTCAGGTGTAAATTTATACAGCAGTACTCCATGAACAGGGACTTTAAGTTTGAGACTACCTGAGTTTGTATTTAAACCGGAAATGTCTTTTTGTCTCCATAAATCACGTACAATAAAACGACCTTTCAAGCCAAGTTTTTCAAATTCACTGTAGTTGATTTCAAGAATATCCTGTCCAAAATTACAGAAACCCACTGCATGACTACCATCTTCCAGCTCTTTTACATAAATCCTTAACTCGCCAATAGTTTGAAGACAAGTTGCCTGTTTACCAAGAGGATCTTGATTTACTTCAATAACTTCATCGTTAGTAAGGAGATTAAGTGTAAAATCATCAAGTTTTTCCATATCACAACCTATAAGCAAAGGAGCAGCAAAAAGACTCCAAAGGCTAATATGAAGATATTGTTCGTCAGGTTTTAGCTTGCTAGGGTGAGGATTACCCCATCCCACATGTCCAACTACCAACATATCAGGGTCGTTCCAGTTGCCCGGTTTTGACCATGGAGCAGACTTATCCTGAGCCAATGCAATATTTTTTACACTTACCCAGGTGTCGGTAATATCATTTGTAGTTCTCCAACAATTTCCACCTACATTGTCACCCCATTTCCAAACATCAGACATTCCATACTGACACAAACTGTAAACAATATCACGGGGTTGTTCACGAAGGTAATCACCCATCAGCTTGAAAGGTTTCATTGCTGTTGCAAGATCGCTTCCTCCATTGTAAGACAAAGAAG
>CAZFUO010000017.1:0-5496 GCA_964522065.1 uncultured Bacteroidales bacterium
CCTCTCACCATATTTTATAAGCATTTCGAAGCAATCTCTTGCCTTATCAACTTGTTCAAGTTGTTTATATGCCAGTCCCTTGTAGAAAATATTATCCGCTTTCTGGTCATTGTAATACATTGCAAGGTTTAGAGTCGCTTTAGAATCAGAAACCTTCTCAAAAAAGTAAAGAGCTCTTTCGCTGTCACCAGATTTTCTAAAGGCCAAGCCCTTATAAAAATTGATTTCATTTTCCTCTATATTACACAATTTCCCTTCACCAAGATTATGAGGATAATTATCAGTATCACTCAAAAGATTTAAAGCACTAACAAAATCGCCACGTACAATTTCAACTTTAGCTCTTTGAATACGATTAATTAAAAACTGTCCTGTAACTTTACCTTCTCCACCCTCCCAGGGATGAAAAATCCTGTTATCAATCATCTTTCCTGCAAGTTCATAATCGCCCCTGAGATTAAGCATTGTTATTTTCTCAATAAAAAGATCATCCCTCATTTCAACAAGATCATGATGACTATCCAGAAGATTAAATCTGGTTGACTCATCAACGCTCAATTTCTTATACAATTGATCGAGCTCCATTAATAATCTGGCATTTTTGTTATCATTTTTGAAAGCCTTATACATCAATACAAGAGCTTCACCCTGATTGCCAAGTTTGTTAAAATATGCCAGACTCAAATTTCTTAAAACAGGCGAAAACTCTTCATTTATTTTCAGAGCTTTCTCCCAACACAAAACAGCATCCTCATATTGCCGGTTTCCATACCAGAAATTTCCAAGCAAATAAAAGGCTTTGTAATCAGAAGGATTAAGCAAAATTGCCGTCTTCAAAATTGCAATGTCTTCTATTCTGTTTGGAAAGCATGTATCAGTTAAAAACGTGATAGCCATCCCTGCATATTTTGCCGCTGCTTTAATATCCTGCTTTTTATAAAACAAAGTAGCAATTGTGTAATAAAGCATAATATTGCCCGAAAATTGAGTCGAAACTGACTCCAGTAAACTTATTGCTTCATCTATCAATCCGGCATCAGCATAATCCAAAGCATATTCTATATAAGTATCAGCCTTACTACCAAACACATCACCAATAACAGAAATATCCTCATCTTTACCCGTTAAAAGATACCTTTCATACATACAACCCAAATTGAAAGCGTCTATTTTAAGAGACTCTTCAATAAATCTCAAAGCATCATCAGTTTTGCCCGTTATTCTTAACAAAGCAGATTTAAGATGTCTGGCTTTATGATTGTGCCAGTTTTTAATCAAAGCCCTATTTGAGCATTCCAAAGACTCAATCCATTTTTGTTTTTTTGATTCCAGCAAAGCTAGTTCAAAATAGCCCGTATCCTGCCACGCAGCACTCCAAACAGATTTATAAAAAGCACTATAAGCATCTTCGTTTTTGCCCTGCATTTTCAAACTCCATCCCAGATTGTAATAAGGTTCACTATCATAAGGATTTGGATTCATTTCAGTTAATGTTGCAATTGCAGCTCTGAAATATGACTCTGACTTTTCAAACTGCCCTCTCCTTAACAAGTACAATCCTGCAGCATTATTGCATCTAACATCACCGGGTTCGCGTCTTAATGCCTCAAAATAGTAATCAAGCGGATTATATGTAGCATGTCTGTATTGCTCTAAATGCAATCCGGTCAAATATAATTTTTCAATCGAATTTATTTTTAAAGGTTCAAGCGCAGGCTTTGCAGGTTCAGGAGTTGGTTTAATTTGCGGTTTCTCAGCAACATAATTTAATATCAAATTACCGCTTTCAGAAAACAATTCAAAAACCAAATCAGAATTTGCCACATTCCCCACCTGAGCAGTTTTTCTGAAAACACGTTCAGGTGAGACATTAATAATATCATCAAGCAAGATCTTTCCTGAAGTATCTTTTAAAACAGCCTTGAGATTATTAAATTCAGATGTAGTATATAAAACTATTCTGGCTACTCCCGAAACCACTTCAACATTAACTACAGCATCTTTATTTGCATTTTTAACATAACCAACTTCAGAATACGGCATAAAAAACTGAGACCACGATTTTTCCTCACCGGGTTGCAACCAGGAAAAATCAGGTTGATTATCAGTGTAAACCCCTGTCATCAACTCAATATAAGGTCCGTCCTCATCAGTCAAATTTCTATCCCAGGCACGACCAAAATCGCCATTTCCCCAGGTCCATTGCTTTTTACCCGGAGATATATTATGATTAGCTACATGTAGAAGACCGGCCTGAGTATCTTCCTCATATCCACCAACAAAATCATACTTCGAATTTACGGCCATAAAAGAAGTAGGCACAGGAATGTTCTTATATCTTGAAATATCAACACCTTTAGAATAATCCTGCTTATAATAAATACCTCTTGCAATAGGAAACTCTGAGACATCCCTTTTACCATGATCAAATACTGCATGCACATCGGGTGGAAAAACAGAATGATAATGATCATTTACAACAACAGCAGGGTTTGCCCACCATAAAAAAGTCTGAGGAAAACCAGTTCTATTATAAAGTTTAACTTTTATTTCCATATAAGATTTGCCAGGGTACAATGTAACCCCATGCATACCTTTAGTCCTGAACATTTTCTCAACTTCACTACACCAAACAGTGCAACTACCATCCTCATTATTTTCGATTATATACTCAACAGGTAAAAAAGTCCCTGGCCTATGATGTTGCGGCCAGTTAAACTCAATACCACCCGAAATCCAGGGCCCTGTAAGCCCAACCAAAGCCGGCTTAATTACCTGATTATAATATACAAAATGTCTTTTTTTAGTTTTATCGTAAGCCATCTGAATACGTCCACCCAGTTCAGGTAAAATCATAATTTTCAGATACACATTTTCAATAAAAACTGCACGAAATGCCTTTTCTTTTTTCTCATCAAAAATTTTCTCAACTACAGCATAAGGATATACCACACCCGAGCTACCCTGATATACCCTTTTTTCAGAAAAAACAGGATATTTTTCTTCTTCACCAATTTCGTATGCAGGCAACATTACTACCTCTTCCCATGCCCTGACAACACCCTTCTCGCTCACTGTAGAAGAAATAAGATATTCAGTTATTTTTTCCATAAAACATTAATTGCCAAATTGTTTTTCAATTTCCTCAAGAGATTTACCTTTAGTCTCAGGTAAATATTTCATTATAAATAAAAAGCCGGCTACACAAATACCACCATATATCCAGAAAGTGCCGGAAGCCTTTAACCATTCATTTAACAAAGGGAAAGTATAAGTAAGCAGGAAACAGGCAGTCCACAAGAAAAATGTAGAAACAGCCATAGCTAATCCCCTTATTTTATTCGGAAAAATTTCCGACAAAACCACCCATATAACAGGAGCCAACGACATAGCATAAAACGCAATAGCCATCATTACAAGTAACAACATAGGCCAACCTGTCACTCCAATATAATAAAAGCTACCCAACAACAAATAAATAACGGCCAATCCAGAAGCACCAGTCAGCATAAGTTTTCTTCTTCCAAGTTTGTCCACAGTGTAAATTGCAACAAAGGTGAAAACCACATTAGTTATACCAGTAATGACAATATTCATCAATACATCAGAAACCTTATAACCTGCACTTGAAAAAATCTCCTGTGCATAATTAAAAATAACATTAATACCACACCATTGTTGAAAAACAGCCAAAACTATACCAATTGTAAGCACCTTCCTCACACCAGGTTTAAAAATCAGCTTCCATTCACCGGCAGAAGTCGCTGTTGAAGTTTTTGAAATTTCCATTAACTCATTGTTTGCATGTTCCTTACCACCTATTTTAGAAAAAACTCTGAATGCCCTTTCTTTATTATTGTTAACAGCCAACCATCTCGGACTTTCAGGAATTATAAACGCAAACACTAAAAATAAAAATGCCGGAACAAGTTCTGCCCAAAACATCCATCTCCAGGCCCATTCAATACTATCACCAGACAACAAACTCTTATCAGGCATGTAAAAATTTCCGATTTGCCAGTTTACAATCTGAGCAGCAAGTATACCCAGAACAATAGTAAGCTGATTTATAGAAACAAACTTACCCCTTACCGAAGCAGGAGAAACCTCAGCAATATAAACAGGAGAAACATTAGAAGCTAAACCAATACCAAAGCCACCAATAATCCTGTAAATCACAAACCAGCTAAAATCATTTACAATTCCGGTGCCCAATGCCGAAACCGCAAATAAAAAAGCAGCAATAATCAGCATTTTTTTTCTCCCGTACTTATCACTCCACAAGCCAGATAATAAAGCACCAATAAGACAGCCAACCAGAGCACTGCTCATTGCCCAGCCCCTTAGTGCCGGAGAATTTTCAAGTCCGAAAAATGGTTCATAAAAAATTTTTGCACCGCCTATGACAACCCAGTCATAACCAAATAAAAGACCTCCCATAGCAGAGATAACAGAAATAAGCAAAAGGTATAAGTTGCTTTGTGTTTTCATGATTTAAGAAATTTATTATGTAAAAGTATAATATCAAAAAGATAATAAAATGTAATATGTATTGATAAACATGTAAATTACACCTATTTTAGCAACAAAATATACAAATATATGAAAACTCAGAAAGCCGAAGGTTTTAAAGGAGAAAAAGCAATTATAACACCTTACAATATAAGAACCTGGCAAGCACAAAACAAAATTACAGCACAACTCTACATAACCCATATAGGATACTATCCAAATGCATTAAATCATTACCGATACCGTGAAAACGGAGCCCCTGAAAACATTTTAATACTCTGCGAAAAAGGAAAAGGATGGATAGAAACAGACGAAGAAAAACATATTATAACCGAAAACTGTTTTTTTATAATCCCAGCTGAGATTAAACACTCGTACGGATCTGACCCAGCAAATCCATGGAGCATTTACTGGTTTCATTATAAGGGATTAAACTCATTTATATTTGACAGTATTACATCTAAAGTTATGCAAATAAAAACAGGTGAAACCAGCAGGCAACAAGAAATAAGAAGTATGTTTAATGAAATATATCAAAACCTGGGAATGGGTTACAATCCTGAAAATCTTGAATATATAAGCTTTTGCCTAATGTACTTTCTGGGATCTCTTAAATATTCATCACAATATCAGGAAGTTAAAAGAGCAAATGAATACGATATAATTCAAAAAAGCATATTATACATGAAAGAAAACCTGGAAACAAAAATCACTCTGGAAGATATAGCATCAAATGCCGGATACTCTACAACGCATTTTAACACTCTATTTACCAAAAGGACTTCATTCTCACCTATCGAATATTACAACCAGCTCAAAATACAAAGAGCATGCAATTATCTTCAATTTACAGATTACAAGATAAAAGAAATATCTTTCAAACTAAATTACTACGACCCCTTCCACTTCTCAAAATCATTCAGCAAAGAAATGGAAATTACACCTAAAGAATACAGAAAAAGATACTGCGATTTTAAGCAAAAA
>CAZFUO010000017.1:5596-24307 GCA_964522065.1 uncultured Bacteroidales bacterium
TTATTTACTCTCTTCTTCTTTCTCTTGCTTTTTTTTATCTTCAAAAATATTAAACAAGCTACCTCCTATTAAAATACCCCAAAGAGTACTCATAAAAGGAGAAGAAGTTATAGGGCAGGTACCACTGGTACAACCAATAAAATACCAATATAAAAATCCTCCAACTGCACCCAATACACCACCTAAAAGGGTCAGCTTATATTTCTTCAAAAATACAATAACATTTTCCATAAACAACTAAATATTTGTAATTGCAAAAATACATATATTTTCCAATAAACAATATTTATAATGAAAATATTATTTTTTGCTTTCAAGTTGCTTTTGAATCTTCTTAATAGCATTGCCTATTGGCTTTTCAGGCTCTATGACATTGTGCGGACCCCAGAAATCATCATCTGCAAATCCAAATACGGCATCAGAAATAACAATATGAGGCTTCAATCTATTTACAGAGCCTGACCACTTTTCAGAATTTGCCGGTTTCCAATCGGTTACAGCCATCTCCATAACAGCCTCATAAACAGTATTAAACAACTTTCTTTTCCAGTTAACCTCAACATCAAGCTCTATCCTGTTGTACCCCAGATACCAGGCATCATCTCTTAAAATATAATTAACCCTGTAACGAGCCTTGGTTACTTTGACCTTTGCATTTACAGGCTTACGCCTTATAAACATTTGTGAAGCCTCTTCCTGATTCTCAAGATTAAGATCATAAACAGCACTCAGCAAAGCCATATTTTCGGCATCAATATAAAGCTTGCCATAAAACATAGGCTCTCTTACATGAGGTCTTTGCTTAAAATCAAGCACATAAACCAGACGGTTATCAATCATACTCGACTTGTCAAAACTAAAAATATAATTAGCAAAAACCTTGTCAGTAAAAATACGCTCAGGATCACGCATCACATCAGTAAACAAAGTATTATACGGACCTCCCATCAATTTAAAAACCAGTGTGTCAAGTTTGATGTAGTCACTCTGCTTTCTGATTTTATAGACAGCAGCCATATCATTTCTCAAAGAAGTATACGGAAACCTGTATCCATCTATCACAGACTCAAGTAAAGAAACATAAGTCCTTCTTTTCTTTATGGTTTCACGATAAAAAGCTGTCATATAGGTTGACTCATCAACATAGTTCTCTGCCCGCCTGTCAAGAACAGCCTGCATTAAAGACTCAGCGTCCTTGAAAACCACATTTACATCAGGCAAATTAATTGGCGAAACCTCTAATTCCAAACTATTTACACCGTCAACAAAACCAGACAAAGGGAAAGACTTATTTTTAAAACCAAGAAAAGAAACCACCAGGTTTCCCTCCTTCATTTCAACAGGAACCTTAAGAGTAAAACCCCCCTCAACGTTAGTTACAGTAGCAATATTAGTACCTTCGACCATAACAGAAGCAAAAGATAAAGCATCACCACTAACAGCATCTATTACAACACCTCTGCATGTTAAAAACATTGCAGTGTCAGGTTTAATCTGCCCCAATGCAGACGAAACCTGAAACACTGCAAATAATAGCGGTAAGAACAATCTTTTAATCATATACTTTACAGTTTAATACCACAAATATACATTTAAAAGCAAATACCGCAACAAAATTCTACTTCTTTATAAATTTTATATTCAGCGCTTTACCTGTGGTTAAATTCATTTTTAACATATACAAACCACCTTTAATTGCAGACATATTTACAATGCCCCCTGATGCACTTTCTGAAAGCATTAAACGTCCGCTAAGATCAAATACTTCAATACCTGAAATCATATCAAAATTTGCAATTTCCAACTTATCGTAAACAATTGTAGATTTTAATTCAGGTAAAGACATTTTGTTTTCGCTAACAGCTGTTACAATCTGACCATTATTAATTTCAACAACAGCAACAATGCTTGCAGCTCCGTATTCATTGAACGCAACAACTTCAACAGTCTGTGAACCTGCTAAATTAATATTCACATTATTATCAATTGTATTAATTATTGTTGTCTCATTAATGCCTACACCATAACATCTTGCACCATCAACATGATTCCAGTACAATTTACCATCAGAAATCCTCAAATTTGATGCTGCAGCAGTTGTCTCTGTTTTAAGTCTGGCATTCCAGTTATCAGAACCCTTAGTAACATTTTCCAATGTATAAGCAGCAGCTTCTTCTGCCGACAAAACCGCTTTTGGAGAGCTACCGTTTACAGTTGAAGATCCACTTGTATAAGAAAAAGCAGTATTTCTTGCAGATACATTAACAGGGTTACCCGAAGCATTAACACTACCATATTCAGCAAATAAAGCAGGTATAGCCCCCATACTTGTCCAGGCACCAGCAGATGGTAAAATATTCATTTTTGTATTAATATAAACAGCCCTCGGTTTGTTTTGCCAAGGCCTGCCAAGACTATAAACACCATCCTGAGAACTTGCACCATCAATAGTACAATTACTAAACACATATCCGTATGCATTTTGCTGAGATGTAGCAGGAGCACATATAACATTACCTGTTGTACGATCTTCAATATAAATAAGACAATGATCAAAAAAGATACTACCATCATTAAAAATAAAGTCAACAGTACCGTGAATATCACAATTAAGATAATATTGTCTGTCTGAAGGATTATTTGAAGTAAGATGAGTATCCTGATATCCCAACAACCTTACATTTTTAAATACAGCCTTATCAGCATAAACTTTAAGAGCAACAGCCTGACCAGCATTAACACCTGCAGTATTTCTAATAGTCATATTTTCACAATAGAAGTTATCAGCAAAAATTTCCATAGTCTGACATGTAGAAGTAGTAAAACCTTCAACACCACTTCTCTTGTTTCCGGTTATAATAACATCATCTTTTGACGCACCAATTAGACAAATATTAGTTTTATTGTCTGGCAATGAAGGTCTTTCATCATAAATACCTTCCTTAACAAAAATCACATATGGCACAGAACTACCTGCAGGAGCAGCATTAAATGCAGACTGAATAGTTGTGCCATTACCGGTTCCGTCTTTAGCAACAATAAAATCAAATAACTTCTTTTCTACTACAGGCTTAACCTTTGTTGTAAAAGCAGAATTAAATACCACAGAAGGATTATTCTGAGCATCAACAAATGCACCAGCCTGAACAACCAAATTGTATGTTGACTCAAAAGACAAATTATTGTACGGTAATGTTACACTATTTGCAATTACCGAAGGAGTAAGTACAACACCATTTAAAGTAACCTTGCCCGATCCCGGGTAAACATCTTCACTAAATATCAGTTTAATACTTCCATTAACCGGAGCTGTATTATTAAGGTTTTCAGGAAGCACACTTACAACAGAAGGATTCTTACCATCATCAGGCTTTTCAACTTTCTTAAAAGAATATGCACTAACTTCATAAACCCACAAAGGAGCATCACCTGCCTTAATTCTGAAAGTCACAGGGGCTGTTGACTGTGCCGAAGCAATTCTCCACATATTCCTGTCATTTGTTCCCATTATCACAGTCTCAACAACAGACCAGGTACTGTCAATATTCATTTTCTCAAGCAGATATTCCTGAGGCACTGTACCACCACCACTCTGACAATAAATAGAAAGCTCACCTACCGAATTCAAAGCAGGCAAAAGCACATACGAAGTTTTAAAAGAATATGTATAAGACTCAGCATTACGAGTACCTGCACTCTGAACATTTCCAAATTCTATAATACCGGCCTTAGTATTCACCTTAACAGCACCAGACGAGGTAGAAGGCACACTTGCAGCATCAGGAATAAATCTTAATAAAGTATCACCGGCAGCCTGAATTTCAGTATGAATATTCACAGATAAACCCTCAAAACTATTTCCAGAAGGGTCTGTAATAGCATTAGCTGGTATTTGTAAAGTATAATCCTTATCGTAATCAAGACCGCTATAATTAATATAAACCAGATTAGAATTTGACCCCGAAACCGCTGCTGTCAGAGACTTTGGTCCTAAAGTAATCTTAGCCTGACCGGCAATAACAGGTTCACTTAAAACCAATGATATAAACCCGTTAACAGGTACATAAGAGCCATCTGCTACAGAAATCTTTGAAAACAAAGGAGCTTTTGTATCTGCTGTTCTCAAATTAATTGCTGTCTCGGCAGGCACAGGGGTTCCATCTTCACCTTTAAAAGCACCTGCAGGAACAAAAAACCTGTATGCTTCGTCGGTTGACAAACCAGAATAATTAACAAAAACAGTATCACCCTTAAATACCAGATTTTTATCACTAATAACAGTATTACCCAGAGTAATATCACCAGTATTTCTTAAAACAGGCTGGGAATAAACCAAAACAATTGAACCCGAAACAGGGATGACATCCCCGTTAACATAATTAGAAGATTTTAGTACAGGCACAACCTTACTTGCGGTTCCGTAAACAATAATATCGTGAAGATAAGCATTTTGCGAAGCCAGATTGCCAGAAAATTTAAAGCTTACATTGGTTTTATTTACCGTAAACTCAGAATTTTGACCGGCAGCAGCAGTAGTATTTGCATTTAACAAGACAACCCAGTCAGCATCACCATCACCTTTAACACTAATAATACAACCTCTCGAACCACCTGTATATGAGTGTTTAAAAACAGCCCTACTAACATTTGGGAAACCGGAAAGCACAACATATGAATTTGCAGGATCAACCTTTTGAGTTTGTAATGCTCCTACAGTTGTGACACCATTATCACCCTTTGCCAGATAAGCCGGCATAACAGCCACATTTACAAGTGTGTATTTAACAGGATCACCATAAAAAGTTGTTTTATCAATTACAGTCTCACCAGTGGACGCACTCGCAGCAGTCCAGCCCTGAAAATTCTCATTCAATAAAACCTGTTCTTCCTGAGCAAAACCAGTAAAAGGAATAAATGCAATCAAAAAAAACATGAACAAAGTAGAATAGTTTCTCATATTTAATTTCGTTTAAGGTTAAAAATATGTAGCAAAGATACCCCAAGCACAGAATTTAATGTGGAATAATCAACTTTTTTTATGTGATTTTTGACGTGAAATAACTATCTTTGGTCTATAAAGAAACCAACTAAAAACACGTCAATATGAAAATCAAAGGAAAAGTTGAGGAAGTTCTTAACAAACAAATTAATGCAGAATTCTGGTCTGCATATCTTTACTTATCAATGTCTGCATGGTGTGAAACACAGGGTTTGAAAGGTTTTGCAAACTGGATGAGAGTTCAGTTTCAGGAAGAAACATCACATGCAATTAAGATTTTAGATTATGTATTAACAAGACAAGGTGAAGTTAAACTAGAGCCTATTGCAGCAGTAGAACAAAGCTGGAGTAGTCTTTTAAATATGTTTGAAGAAGTTTACAGACATGAAAATCTTGTAACAGACCTTATAGGAAATTGTTATGAGGTTGCTGTATCCGAAAGAGACCATGCAACTGCAAGCATGTTGCAATGGTTTATCGACGAACAAACAGAAGAAGAAAGCAACGCAAGTGAAATTATCGATCAGATTAAACTGGTAGGTGAAAAAGGTGAAGGCATTTATCACCTTGACAAACTTCTTGCCACCAGAGTATTTGTTGACTCAACAAAAACAGCAGAATAAAACACAAAATTATGACACCATACAATATACCTAACAGAATTTGTGATCTTTTTAAGATTGAATACCCTATTATTCAGGGAGGAATGGTATGGTGTTCAGGATGGAAACTGGCATCAGCAGTAAGCAATGCCGGAGGTCTCGGACTTCTGGGTGCAGGTTCAATGCACCCGGAAGTTTTAAGAGAACATATACAAAAATGCAAAGCTGCTGTTGGAGATAAAACATTTGGAGTCAATGTGCCTCTTATGTATCCACAGATTGAGGAAATAATGCAAATTATTGCAGATGAAAAAGTCCCTGTTGTCTTTACCTCTGCCGGCTCACCAAAGACATGGACAAAATGGCTGCATGACAAAGGTATTATTGTTGCTCATGTCGTATCAAATACTACATTTGCAAAAAAATGCCAGGAGGCTAAAGTTGATGCAATAGTAGCTGAAGGTTTTGAGGCAGGAGGTCATAACGGACGCGAAGAAACCACCACATTTTGTCTTATTCCAATAGTAAGAGAAGCTGTACAAATTCCGCTAATTGCTGCAGGAGGAATTTCATCAAGGGCCAGCTACAATGCAGCATTCGCACTTGGAGCAGAAGGTGTACAGATAGGTACCAGATTTGCACTTAGCAAAGAAAGCTCTGCTCACCCTGATTTTAAAGCGCATTGCCGCAGTCTTGAAGAAGGTGAAACAAAACTCCTGCTAAAAAAGCTGGCACCAGTCAGGCTTGCAGACAATGCATTTTCCAGATTAATTACAGAAGCAGAAAGTAAAGGAGCAAAAGCTAGAGTATTAACAGAAATGCTTGGTAAAGGCCGTGCTAAAAAAGGCATTTTCGAAGGAGACCTTATAGAAGGCGAAATTGAAATAGGACAAACAGCCGGAACTATAAGAAACGAAGAAACAGTAGAAGAAATTTTTAAATCACTTGTAGGATAAAACTTCAGCACTTGTCAAAAATCTCAAATGGAGAATTCTTACTTTTAAACTCAGGAACCAATCTTTTCATAGACATTACAGTCTCATCTATATTTATGTCTCCAGCATAAGACAACATTCTATCAATTTCCATACAAACGTCCTCATATTTGTAAGTTGCAACTCCTGCTATCATGATTTTGTCATGGTTAGTCGGTAATGTATTTTCCTTGCTGTTTAACAACTCTTCAAACAACTTCTCACCTTCTCTCAAACCCACAAAATTTATTTTAATATCTTTATCAGGTTGCAAACCAGCCATTTCAATCATCTTTCTGGCAAGATCTACAATCTTAACAGGCTTACCCATATCAAATATATAAATCTGACCAGATTTACCGAAAGATCCAGCTTCAAGCACCAACCTGCAAGCTTCTGGTATAGTCATAAAATACCTGATAATATCAGGATGAGTTACAGTAACAGGACCACCATTTTCAATCTGACTCTTAAAATGAGGTATAACAGATCCATTCGAACCTAAAACGTTACCAAAGCGCGTTGTTACAAATACAGTCTTACCAACCTCAGCCTTTATTCCTGCAAGAGACTGAACATAAATTTCGGCCACCCTTTTTGATGCACCCATTATATTAGTCGGATTAACTGCTTTATCGGTAGAAACCATAACAAACCTTTCAACACCATACTCTACAGCCTTATCTGCAAGATTTCTGGTACCAAGCACATTACATAAAATCGCTTCACATGGATTTTGCTCCATTAACGGAACATGCTTATATGCAGCTGCATGATATAATACAGAAGGTCTGAATTTATTAAAAGTCCAGTCCAGCCTGCTGATATTTCTTACATCACCAATAACAGGAACAAATTTAATATGTGGATATTTTGTTTCAAGTTCCAGTCTCAACTGATGAAGAGGTGTCTCTGCAATATCAAAAAGAACTATAAGCTCAGGTTTAAACATGGTTAACTGCCTTACAAGCTCACTCCCGATAGAACCGGCTGCACCGGTTATCATAACCACCTTATTTTGAATCTGCTCAGCAATGAGATCAAGATTAATCCTTATTTCTTCACGCCCCAGTAAATCTTCAAACTGTATAGGCTTCATCTGAAAATGAAGCTTACCATTGCTGTCAACTCCCTCAAAAGGAGGCGTAACCATTACCTTAATTCCTTTTTCAATACAAGCAGTCAAAAACTCCTGTTCATCTCTTACTGCCTTATAATCAGGAAAAATCAAAACGGAGATTTCCTTTCTGAACATTTCCTTATATACATTATCATAAGACAAGTTGTAAACAGGCAAATTTTGAATCTGAGTCTTTTTTGCCCCGCTATTTCTTGTAACAAAGCCCTGTACATTATAATTCTGTTTGCCACTCTTACTGAACCATTGCATAATAGCAACACTATGAGCACCTATTCCAAAAATTAAAGTGTTTTCTTTTTTACGCCCATTGTAAGAACTGGCAAAAGAATACAGATATATTAATGCATACCTGAAAAAAATCAGCAGTATAAAATTAAGCAAGACAACATTTGTTGCAAAGAAAAACGGATAATGCAATGACAAGTCAGAAAATAAAGAAAACAAATAAATAGCAATAGCAGGAATAAAAATAGACAAACCAAGCTTACCCATTTCCTGAAATTGCAAATGCCTTATAAGACCACGATATGTCTGAAGTACAAAAAATGACAGATATGCAAAAACAATATATATAGTTGCCAGTAATATAGCATCATTAAATACAATATCATTTATCTGATATCTGTTATGAAACAAAACTGAAAAATAAAAACCCAATGCCACCAGCACTAAATCTATGGTAAGTATAACCCATCTGTTTTTGAGAGAAAACCTCATCAGATTTCTCAAAAAAGCTCTAATTCCCTGTAAAAAATCCCCCATATGAAAATTTTTTAAATATTTTCAAATTTCTTACAAATCAATTCATAACTAATCATATCATTTACCTCAAACCTCTTGCCAAGCATCTCCCAGGCATAAATATCCGTTTGTTTAGACAACCAGGAAATCAGGTCTCCGGGAGTATTAAAAGACATTCCGCCTATCATTGCCTTTGTGATTAAAGCTAAATCTTTTCCTTTAAAAAACACAAAAGGTAAAACCACCCAGTTTGAGGGAGGCACTTGCGGTTTCTCAAAGTAATTTAAGACTTTTAGTGAACTGTCAGTTATCATAACACCGGCATTTTGTAAAACCTGTATGCACGTCTCATAATAAGTAACAACACAAGAAGTACCTTTACTAAGTGCATTTATTACAAAATCTCTGAACGAAAATGTAACTACACTATCTCCCGAAACCACGAGTAAATCTTCATCTACACACAGGGTCTCAATAACATACAAAATACTTCTTGCTGCGCCGTGTCCTGACTGACTTTCATTAGTACCGTCATTTACAATCAGGATATCCTTTCTGAAGTGAGATCTTGATTTCCAAGCCATAAAATATGGATAAAACACATTGTTTGTCACAATAATATGTTGCGACAAAAGATCAATTTTATCAAGATCATCAATAAGTCTGTCTAAAATTGTTCTTCTTCCAACCTCAAGTAATGGCTTGGGGAAGTTCTTCGTAAGCGGATACATCCTTGTTGCATAACCTGCAGCCAGAATAAGTGATTTCATGGTGATAAGCTATAATTTAGTAATAAATGACGTTGGCACTGTAGTCAACGCACATCCGAATTTATCAATTCTTATTACAACTTTATGTTTGCCCTTTCTAATCAACAATTCACCTATCAACCCCTGTAAAGGACCTTTTGTAATCTTAACCGGTTTGCCTATTTCATACTCATCCTGAGAAAATTCAACTCTTTCATCAGAATATTCAACCATGAACTTAAGCAATTCAATTTGTTTTTCAGGAATTGGTACAGGTTTATAAAATTCCTTTACAAATGCCAAAGCACCAAAAACTTTCAAAACGCTGTCAAAATCTCTTTTATAAACCCGCACAAATATATACCCATTCATAACAGGTACTTCAACCTCTTTTAGTCTGTCACTCCATTTTCTCATGACTTTCTGAAGAGGCAAATAATGCTCTATTTCAAGTTCGGTAAATCGTTTACTTACTTTTTTTTCCGCACGTGGCGCAGTGTAAACAGCATACCATTGTTTGTTAAGACCTGCCATTAAGAAATCAAATTTCTACAAAGATAATCTTTAAATTAAACAATTGAACAGCTAAATTAACAAATCCATGAGTTAATTAACGAAACAATTTTTTCAACCTGATACTGAGGCATTACCGGACTAATGGGTAAACTTAATTCTCTATTGTGAATAAATTGCGTAATCTCAAAGTTCAGATTATTCCATTCGGAGTAGCATAGTTGTTTATGCGGAGGAAGAGGGTAATGAATCTGAGTTTGAACACCATTTTGTTCAAGATATTTTTTCAATATATCTCTCTTTTCGGTAAAAACAGGAAAGATATGAAAGACATTACTTCCATCTGAAATATCAGAAATAGCATCTTTAGAATATGGCAATTGTATAAGCGGATTTTTAATACCCGTTAAATAAGAGAAAGCAATTTCAGCTCTCCTCAAATTTTCTTCATCAAGATTTTTTAGCTTTTCACAAAGCACAGCAGCCTGTAGTTCGTCCATTCTACTATTATAACCAATATAGTCAAAATAGTATTTTTCAGACTGACCATAATTTGCCAGCTTTCTGATTACATCAGCCAGCTCCTTATTATTAGTCGTAACAGCACCCGCATCACCCAGAGCGCCCAAATTTTTGGCAGGATAAAAGCTGTGTGCGGCAGCATCGCCAAAAGATCCAGTTCTTTTACCATTATACTTACAGCCAGCAGCCTGTGCATTATCTTCCAGTAATAACAAACCATGCTTGTTACAAATATCTGAAATCATTTCACTGTAAGCATTTCTACCATAAAGATGCACTATCATCACAGCCCTGGTTTTGTCTGTAAGAGCCTGTTCAATCTTTTCAGCATCAATCTGATAAGTATAAGCATCAGGCTCAGTGAGCACAGGCACCAAACCATTATCACTTATTGAAATTATCGTAGCTATATAAGTATTAGCCGGAACAATCACCTCATCGCCTTTTCTTAATACCCCCAATTCTATGTAACCTCTTAGAATTAAACGCAATGCATCAAGCCCGTTTGCTACGGCAACACAAAACCTGCTGCCTATAAATTCAGAATAGTTATGCTCAAAACGTGAAGTTTCTTTTCCAAGCAGAAACCACCCCGAGTCGATCACCCTGCAGGCTGCCTCCTTTATCTGAGGCAAACGAAGCTCAGTAATCTTTTGAATATCCAGATATTTCACTTCGTCAGTACGATTATCTGCATTAGCGGTTCCGGCATATACCTTGTAATCATTGTAGCTTCTAATATAATCGGACTCTTCAAAATATTCAGAGGCAAGTACAAGACAAACCGAGCCCGAAGAAAACGCCCGTTCGTGACTCCAGACGCCTGCAGGCACCAGCAATGCCTGATACGGACGGTTAAGGCTGTAAACCTTTTGCTCAAATCCGTTATCAGTAAGTACCTCAAAGCTACCGCTGGCAGCAATTATCAACTGATGACACATTTTGTGAGCATGTGCACCCCTTGACTCTCCACCGGGAATATCATAAATATAGAAGACTCTTTTAATATCAAATGGAACAGTATCATTACCTTCTAATGGAGTAATATTACCCTCCCTGAACTCTATACGGGGCAGATCTAAAAGCATCGTATTCAACGATATCACCTCAGAAGCAAGACTTTCGACCTTACCGGCTGAAATGCCTGCTATAAAATCATCATCATTTCCTTTCGAGCTAAATTCCGCGTAATCATATATATAATCTTCCTCACTAAAATGAGTTGACGATAAGACTAAAGCAAGTGAATTTGTAGAAAAGTTCTCGAAATGCCTCCAGGTACCAGCCGGTACATAAAGACCATAATAAGACCTGTTTAGCTGGAAAACTTCCTTTTCACCATTATACTCTGTAACAACATCAAAGCTACCCGAAATAGCAATAACAAACTCCTGACTTTCCCTGTAGGCATGCCCTCCCCTTTTTTCACCTCCGGGAACATCATAAACCAGAAAAGATCTTAAAATTTTAAAAGGAATCTCTTTAAATTGTTCAATCACAGAGAGATTACCTCTGGGGTCGAATATTTTAGGAAGTTTGATTATTTGCGGTTTCATCATGGCAATAAAAGTAGAAAAAATTATTCAAACCTTTTAATCAGGTTATAAGCTTTGTAAAGACCAAGCTGTCCGGCCATTCTTAAATCTGCCAGCCCGTGCTCTCTGTCACCCAGATAAATCTGGGTAATACCACGATTAAACCATGCATCACCAAAATCAGGATTTAGTTCAATTGCTTTAGAGAAATCTATCAAAGCATTACGGTAATCTCTTTGAATACATCTTACATAACCTCTATTGAAGTAAGCATAAACAAAAGCCGGATCGAGTGTCAACACCTTATCATAATCACGCATCAAAAGCTCATAATCGTTACCAAAAGTTCTTTCTCCTATACTTAGTCCTGTAGTTACAGTCTTTTTTTCGGAAAGATTATCTTCTTTAATATCAGATGTTTCTACATTTATCTTTCTCATTCTAAGATTTGCTCTCTCAAAATAAGCAAGTAAAAAATCAGGTTTCAAATCAATTGACTTTGAAATATCTTCAAGAGCAGAGTTCAGATCCTGAACCAAAGCAAAATTAAGTCCGCGTGCAAAAAACAAAGCAGCAGCATTCTCATTGACACCACCAATTTTACTTGAAAGCTCATCAATAGTTTTAAAATGAAAATTAGCCTGATCATTATTCAAAGGCAATTCAGTATTTGAAATCAACAACTTCTGATAATCTTTCAGACCTGCTTCAATCAAAAAGCTTAAATGCCTGCTATAATCCATTGGCCTTCTTGTTGGCCCTGGTCTGTTAAGCTCATAAAAAGTCAGATTAAATACATCTTCAAGCTCAACCTCCACATTTTTATCCTGCACACGACCCCTCATCGGATTTTGATACTTACTCTTTGTAGCTTCCTCATTTTCTGCCAATACAATCTTATTATAACGATCCATGTTACGCTTCTTCTCACGTTCGGCATCTTTAATACTATCTGCAGCAGCATATTTCTCAGGATTCTTTCTTCGTGCATCTCTTTCAGCCTTAACTTTACTCTCAAGATTCCATGCAGCAAAATAATCCCTGTCTGCACCTTTCAGATCACCCGCTTTCTTTTTAAAATCAGATCGTTGATACATTGCAGGAGTAAAATTCGGGTATTCAGATATGATTTTATTCAAATCGGCTATACCACCTTTATAATCACCGGTTTCACCCTTAAGAAGAGCCCTATTGTAAATAGCAGTAAAATGTTCAGGATCAAGGTAAATAACCTTATCAAAATCTTCAATAGCCCTATTAAGATCACCCACCTGTGAACGTATCAGTCCACGGTTATACCAGGCAAGAATATTATTAGGATCAAGTCTTATAACCCTGTCAAAATCATCAAGAGTACCCCTCAGATTATTAGTATTATATCTGGCAAGCCCCCTGTTAATGTAATAAGAAGGCACATCAGGATCAAGTCTGATAGCTTCATCAAGATCAGGTATAGCATTCTTATAATTCTCGAGCAACAAATAAACATACGCCCTACCGGCCCTGGCAGGAGCAAAATACCTGTCAACAGAAATAGCTCTGCTGAAATCCTCAACAGCAGCAGCCGTATCGCCCTTCTCAATATTTAACTGCCCACTAATCATATAACCGGCCACATCCCCCGAATACTTATTAACAAAAGCATCCAGACTATTTTCCGCCTCATCATACTTCTTAGCATACAATAACGAAACCGCTAAATTTTGCATCAGAGTTTTATTTTCAACATCAAACTCCAAACCCTTTTTGCAATCATCAGCAGCACCCTCATAGTTTTTCAAACCCATTCTTGCATAACTTCTGCAAAGATAAGCCCTTACCATAAAAGCATTTCTTTCAAGAGCCTCATTACAATCTTCCTCAGCTCCCTTAAAATCCTCAAGATACAACTTAGCAGCAGCCCTGAAAAACCACGGCTCAGCCAAATACGGCTTAGCACCAATTACCTGGTTAAAATATTGAATCGACAAAACATAATCCTCAAAATACAAAGCATTTCTGCCAATATCCATCATCCTGTCAGTATTAATCTGAGCATTAACACTTTGAACTCCCGATAAAAGAGAAACAATAATAAAACTAAAAGTCAAAATACCAGCCTTAACTTTTTTCATCACAAATTCATTTATTCAAAGCCAAAGATAACAGCTTTGAATACTCAAAAGATAAAAAAATCTTTAAAAACCACCCGGATTTTTATAGTTAACATTTAGATAATATACAATGTATTTTTACCTAACGAATAAATGTATTACCCGACAAAAAAAGTAGATTAAAGCGATTTAAACTTATAGCGTGGCTGAGTTTTTCCTTTTAAAATACCAACAAGTTTAGATTTTATAAGCTGTTTGCGAATAGGCGATATCCTGTCTGTAAAAATTTTACCCTCAAGATGATCGTATTCATGCTGAATAACGCGAGCCTCATAGTCTTCAAAAACTTCAGTATGCTCAACAAGATTCTCATCCTGAAATTTTATAGTAATTTTATAACTTCTGGTTACATTTTCATGTATATCAGGCACACTCAGACAGCCCTCTTCCATTGTACAGGTTTCATCAGAAAACTCTGTAATCTCAGGATTTATAAAAACCCTTTTATAATTTAAGTATTTGGGATCGTCATCAGAAAGCGGACTCAAATCAATAACAAATAGACGCAGAGACATACCAACCTGAGGAGCGGCCAGGCCAACACCCTCTGCCTTCGCCATTGTTTCAAACATATTTGAAATTAAATCAGCAAGAGCAGGATATTCTGCAGTAACATTTTCTGTGGCCTTTCTTAGTACATTCTGGCCATATAGGTATATAGGTAGTTGCATTATCAATGAAATTTTAAAAACACAAAGTTACAAAAAATCCCGGTTTTTCATTGATTCCATATAAGACTGAAGCAAAATTACAGCACTAATCTCATCGACCAAAGCTTTATTTTGCCTGTCTTTTTTTGAAAGACCACCTTCAAGCATAGTTCTGTGAGCCAAAACAGAAGTAAATCTTTCGTCGTAATATTCAATTTTTATACCCGAAGGTATTCTTTTTACCAGCGACTTGTAAAAAGGCTCAATATATTTCATTGACTCAGACGGTTGATTGTTCATTTGCCTTGCCAGACCTATTACAATAATATCAACACTCTCTTTAGTACAATAATCTAAAATATACTTCAGGACATCGTTACTGGGAACAGTAGCAAGGCCTCCCGGCACAAGACGCAATATGTCTGTTACCGCAAGGCCTGTACGTTTTTTACCATAATCAACGGCTAGTATTCTTCCCATAAATTATTTTTCGACAAATTTCAGCATTCTGCTTAAATACTTGCCAATAATATCAAATTCAATATTCACAACTGTACCAAACTCAATCTGATGAAAATTAGTCATCTCATGAGTATAAGGTATAATCGAAACCTCAAAACTGTTATCCTTAGAGTTGCAAACAGTCAGACTAACCCCGTTAACAGTAACAGAGCCTTTTTCAACAGTAACGTAACCCTCTTTTGCTTTTTCAGAATCAAAAACATATTCAAAAGTATAACGCCAGCTGCCATCGGTTTCGGAGACATTGGTACAGACAGCAGTCTGATCAACATGACCCTGTACAATATGACCATCAAGTCTGCCATTCATCATCATACTGCGCTCAAGATTAACTTTATCGCCAACCTTAAGCAAGCCCAGATTTGACCTGTTTAAAGTCTCCTGAATAGCAGTAACAGTATATTCATCACCATTCAGATCGACCACAGTCAAACAAACACCATTATGAGCCAGGCTCTGATCAATTTTAAGCTCATTTGCAAACGAGCACTTCATGGTGATATGCAGGTTGCCGCTATCCTGTTTTAAACCGGTAACAACGGCAGCCTCTTCAACAATTCCTGAAAACATATATACTACAAATTAAAATTTTACTTCAGGAGCCTTTTCTGAACCTTCTTCAGCCTGGAAATAAGCCTTCTTTTCAAAACCAAACATAGAAGCAATTATATTTCTGGGGAAAGTTCTTACAGAAGTATTAAAGCCTTGAGCATCAGCATTAAAACGTTGACGTTCTACACTAATACGATTTTCGGTTCCTTCAAGTTGAGCCTGAAGTTCGAGAAAATTCTGGTTAGCCTTAAGATCAGGATATTGTTCAACAGTTACAAGTAAACGACTTAATGCAGAACTCACCTGAGACTGAGCAGCCTGATATTTTGCCATATTTTCCTCAGTAAGATTTGTCGGATCGATAACAGTCTGAGTTGCTTTAGCACGAGCTTCGATAACAGCAGTCAAAGTACCCTCTTCGTGTGAAGCATAACCCTTAACAGTCGAAACCAGATTTGGTATCAGGTCTGCCCTGCGCTGGTACTGACTCTCAACATTAGCCCATGACTTAGTTACATTTTCTTCAGACTTAACAAGTCCGTTATACTGACCCATACCCCAGAAAAACAGCAGCGCAACAATACCAAGCACCACAAGCAAACCAATCATTCCTTTTTTCATAATCAATTTTTATTTATTAGTTGTTTTTTTAAAATCATCTCCAGCCACCGGTAGCACCGCCACCACCTGACATTCCACCGCCGAAACCGCCGCCACCAAAGCCGCCGCCCCCTCCGAAACCGCCGCCAAAGCCACCTTTACCTTTACCGGCTGCAGCAGCAGCCAAAATAATCATAGGAATTATATAAGACTTCCTAAGTACATGACCACAATGCGAACAATTATACACCCTTTCGCCCTGACCGGTACTAAAAGTAGTCGGAGCATTCAGAATCCTGTCATGTGTTTGAACATATGTCTTATAACCACATTTAGGACAAGGTTGATATCTTGTAAAACCCTTACTATAAGAATAAATTTCCTTGCGACCGCAATCCATACAAACCCAGGCATCATAATCGACAGAACCAACCATTTCCTCAGACTGCTGACCACTTGTCAGATAAACATCCTCCTGATTTTCCTTCATTTTTTGCATTGGCTTGTTGCAATCAGCACAAATACGCGGAACATTTCTCAAACGTCTCAGCTTAGCCTTATACCAAAGTAAAAACAAAATCATAGTAAGAGGAAAAAGCACAGCCAGCACATAATAACCCGACAAAGAAGTATTCATCTTCTTATAAGCCTCATAAGGATTAGTTTTTGCCAAAGCATTACCACCCGATTTACCGGCTCCGATAACAGCCAGAATCAAAACAATAACCGACAGCCCCAGATAAGCCAAAACAAGATTTTTAAAAACAGCAGCCTCCCTTTCACGTTCAGCAGCCCTTTCAGCCTCTATATCCTGAGCTATTTCAGCCGAAACCGCAGGATCATCAATTATCCTTTTTACAGCATTAACACCACTCAGCAAGCCCTGACCATAACTACCATCCTTCATAAAAGGAACAATATCATTACTGATTATTCTCATGCAAATAGCATCAGGAAAAACACCCTCCATGCCATATCCGGTTTCGAAGGAAACCTTTGCCTGGTCTTCAACCATCAAAATCAGCATCCCGTTATCTTTAGATTTCTTACCAATGCCCCATTGATTAAACAAAGAAGTAGCAAAATCCTTAATGTAAACCTCACCAACCGACTTCAAAGCCACAACAAATACCTCAGCACTACTCTGAGCCTCTGCCTGCCCCAAAACATTGTTAATTTCAGATTCAGAAGCAGCATCAATAAGATCATCAGGATCAGAAACATAAACACGAGCATCATTAAGCTTAGTGTTAGGTACAGATTCAACAGTCCACTGAGCCGAAACCACATGAACATTAAGCACAGTGAGCACAGCCCCTAAAAATAAAAACAGAAGTGTTTTTTTCATTATAAAAAGGTTATTTACGATATACAATCAAAAAGCGTACCAAAAAAACAATATGACAAAACGGCCTGTCATCAGGCAATAGGACCAGAACCGACAACCTCATCGTCTTTATACCAGGCAGCAAACTGACCAGCAGTCACACTCTGCTGCTTACTCTCAAAATCAATATAAAGCCCATCTTCCAACTGAAACAAAACAGCTTTCTGCAAAGGCTGACGATAACGAATCCTTACCATATATTCAGCACTCTCACCAACCTTCAAAGCCATGTCAGTCCTTATCCAGTGAACTTCACTATTATCAATTCTCAAAGTCTTTCTGAAAAGGCCGGGATGATTATCACCCTCACCAACAAAAATCAGATTTTGTTCAACATCAAGAGCAATCACAAACAGCGGTTTCTCAAAACCACCAATACCAAGCCCCTTTCTCTGGCCAACAGTATAAAAATGAGCACCCTGATGATCACCAACCACCTTACCATCTTTAAGCCTGTAAAAGAAAGGTTTAGACTGCTTTCTCAAAGCCTCGTGTGGGTCAGCCGGTATCATCCTCGAATAAGCCTTCAGATCGGCAGGAATCTCAACAACCTTGCCCGGCTTTTTATCAAGCTTTTGCTGCAAAAACACAGGCAGGTCAACCTTGCCCACAAAACAAATACCCTGAGAATCTTTTTTCTGAGCCGAAGCCAGCCCCAGCTCATCAGCAATTTTCCTCACTTGCGGTTTCTCTATATCACCGATAGGAAACATAGCATATTTAAGTTGCTCCTGACTAAGCTGACACAAAAAATAAGACTGATCTTTGTTATTATCCTTACCGGCCAACAACCTGTACATTTTTTCACCCGAAACCGCATCTGTGACAAAATCGGTACGGCAATAGTGCCCTGTTGCAACTTTGTCAGCTCCAAACTTTTTTGCAGCATCAATAAAAGCATCAAACTTGATTTCCCTGTTGCAAAGCACATCAGGATTAGGAGTTCTACCCTTGCGGTACTCCTCAAACATATATTCAACCACAAGCTCAGTATATTTCTCGCTCAGGTCTATAGAATGAAATTCGATTCCAAGCTTTCGTGCAACAAGTTCAGCAACAAGCAAATCATCC
>CAZFUO010000018.1:0-23005 GCA_964522065.1 uncultured Bacteroidales bacterium
CCCCGAGGGTGAGAGTTATACGTTAGACCTAAACAGAAGTGCCCACTATAATTTTTGAAACCTCAGAATATTATCCATTAATTGCAATTGATATGAAAACAATACGAATAGTTGCTTCACTTTATTGCCTGGTGTGTTGTCTGAACATGGCATCGGCACAGACTTATTACTACAATACATCGAGTCTGTTTCAGGAAAATGGTTATGCATACCGGTGCAGTACAGCTAATTGGGGCTATGTAACGCTTTTTAATGCGGATAATATTCATACCTTCAATTTGGAACTTAAATATAAAGATGGGAGTCCTGTTACAGATGTTAAGATTCTCAGAGCAGAAACCGATCTGATTAAAGATGACAACTGGACAAAACAGCGATGCATGTCGATTGTTGATAACGCTTTTTCCGACACTGAAAAATTACGAGTGGGCGGAAAGGGCTTTATGGTTGAAATGACAATTGATCCCGATTCAGGAAGGGTAATAGAGGTGCATTTTAATTTTTACAAAGATGATACTTTCGCTACCATACCTGTATCCACTTACCGAAAAATTGAAGTGGCTTTAAAAAATCAGGTTTGGTTTACACCTACGGCTGTCGGCAAACAGCTACAGGTATTAGTTAGAGGCTGGATGCACGAGGTTGAATAAGAATAGATAACTGAAGTTGCTCTTCGCCCGGACGCAGAGTTAAATATTTTAAATTGTCCGGACAAACAATATCTTTATAAGTATCGTATCAATTGCTATCGGTTTTGATACAAGTTTATTTTTAGGTGTTTTTAGACTGAAAAATGGCTGTACTTTTACTAGCCTTTCTTTAGAAAGACGTTTATTAACTAACCTAACAATAAAACCATGAAGAAAAAAATTCTACTCTTTTCGACATTTTTGCTGTTCGTTTTGGGGGTTATGGCCCAATCGACTGAAACACCTCCTGCAGGTTATGTAAACCTGTATTCATTGTCTTACGTGAGTGCAACTCATGTTCAGACCGATCAGGCTGGCGCTGTTGCCGCAGCTGCTTCCAAACAACTTGTAGGCCCTGCTCAGGGATGGGGAGATGGTGTTCATTACTATGATATATCCAATCATGACAGCTTAGCCATAAAGATTACTTTCGATGCTGCCGATGCCGGTAAGCAAGTTGCTATACGTATGGGTAACAGTAAAGTAGTTACCTTGTATAAGTTTAACTATCCTAATGATGGCAGTACCTCAATGGTTTATAAGATTTCCCTTTCAGGTAAATCTCATATTGATGGTATGCTATTTTATAACGGTGCTTCTCATTGGAGTTTTACATATGATGGTTCTGCTGCAACAATGCCTGCAACAATCAATTATATCGCTCTTAAAACTCCTCAGCTTTCATCCATTAAGCTATCAAAAAATGTATTAGCAATGGAAATAGGTAAAGTTGATACACTTAGTTATACACTTTTCCCTGCTGCTGCAGTAAATAAGGAAGTAGTATGGTCATCAAGCGATACTACTAAAGTTACTGTTAATAATGGCGCTCTTAAAGCTGTTGCTTTAGGTAAGGCTATAATCAAATTGACTTCAGTTGCAGACAGTACTATACTCGATTCATGTGTGGTTAATGTAAATCCATTCCCTGCAGGATATGTAAGTTTATACTCACTTCCATATGTTAGTGCTACCCATATTCAGACAGATCAGGCAGGTGCCGTTGCAGCTGCAGCTTCAAAACAATTGGTAGGTCCGGCTCAGGGTTGGGGTGACGGTGTTCATTACTATGAAACCGCAAATTACGATAGCTTGGCTATTAAGATATCTTTTAATGCAGCCGATGCCGGTAAGCAAGTTGCTATACGTATGGGTAACAATAAAGTAGTTACTTTATATAAATTTAATTATCCTAATGACGGTAGCACTTCAATGGTTTACAAGATTGCTCTGGCCGGTAAGTCTCACATAGATGGAATGTTGTTCTATAACGGTGCTTCACATTGGAGCTTCTCGTATGACGGTGCTGCTGCTACTATGGCTGCAAATATTGATTATATTGCTCTTAAGACTGTAACTGCAACTGGTTTGACCATTGTTCCTGCCGATTCAGTTACAGCAAAAGCTCTTCCGATTGGTTTGACAACAACATTAAAGGCTGTATTTACACCTGCTAATGCTACTTATAACAGTGTTGTTTGGGAAAGCTTAAACCCAACAATTGCTACTGTTGATGCTAAAGGTGTTGTTAAAGCTGACACTATAAATTCAGGTACAGCTACTATTAAAGTTTCTTCTGTAACTTATCCTGCATTTACAGCTACTTACGATGTTGTTGTAGTAAAAGCATTAACTCCGGTTGAAGGAGTTGCATTAACCAAAGACAGTGCAAGTGTAAAAATGTTGAATACAATCACTTTATCTGCAAATGTGCTCCCTGCTAATGCTACAAAACGTGATATTACCTGGTCAAGTAGTGACCAAACAGTTGCGACAGTTGATGCAACAGGTAAGGTTACACCTGTTAAGGCCGGAAAGGTAAATATTATAGTTACTACAACTGAGGGTAGTTTTAAAGATACCTGCGTGGTTACAGTTTTAGGTTTCAAATCTATACCTAAGGGTTCTGTTTCTTTATACAGTCTTGATTATAATGAAGCCGGTACTGTTAAGCCATTAAGTCAAAACCTTGCCGGTTTAGGTGCTACTCTTCCAGCTATTATGACAAGTAACGGAGGTTCTTTACTTGGTCCTGGTGCTGACTGGAACCGCTCAAACAAATATGTTGACCTGAAAGGTTATAGTGAAGTTGAGGTAGCTTGTACATTCAAGCCTGAAGATGTTGGCAAGAAGATTCAGTTCCGTTATGCATTTTCAAAGGCAGCCGGTGAAGGTGTTGAAGGTAGTATCATTACCAATCGTGTAATGACAATTACAGACACTGAAATGCTATTAAAAATTGATCTCGAAAGTGATTCAGCCGATGTTGACAGCCTTAAACATCTTGGTGCAGTTAAGTTTAGAAACGATGCTAATGGTGAAATTAAATTTAATGTTGACTACATTGCTGCTAAGATGATTCCTGCTACAGCAATTGTATTGGCTGACGTTGCTGTTTCAATGAATCTTGGTGCTACCAAAACATTAGCATATAGCGTATTGCCTGAAACAGCTGCTATTGTACCTGTTAAATGGTCTTCAAGTAATCAAGCAGTTGTAACTGTTACAAATGGTGAGGTTAAAGCTGTAGGTGAAGGTTTTGCATTTGTAAAAGCAATTTCTACCTCAGACAGCACAATGTATGATAGTGTGAAGGTACACGTATTGAATATTCCTACAGAATATACATATCTGTATTCGTTAGATTATACAAGCGCAACCCACAAACAGGCTGATATGACAGGCGTTATTGGCGGTGCAGCTACTAATCAACTTGTTGGTCCGGCTCAGGGTTGGGGTGACGGAGTTCATTACTATGATGTAGCTAATTTCGACACTCTTGCCGTTAAGATTACTTTTGATCCATCTGATGCAGGCAAGCAAGCTGCAATACGTATGGGTAACAATAAAGTGGTTACACTTTACAAGTTAACATATCCTAATGATGGTAGCAATTCATTGATTTACAAGATGCCAATTACTGGTAAGGGTCACATTGATGGTATTGTTTATTATAATGGAGCAACTCACTGGAGCTTTACTTATGATGGAACTGCAGCAGCAAAACCTGTTACTATCGAATATCTTGCTGTAAGAAAGGCTACTCCTGTAGGACTAGAAAACGTACGTGAATCTTACGATCCAAATGCTTTGGTCAATGTGTATAATTTCGCAGGTATTCTTATTCGTAAGGATGTGAAAGCCTCAGAAGCTACAATTGGTCTCAAAGAAGGACTTTACATAGTTGGAAACCGCAAGGTAAGAATCGTTCGCTAAAATACCTTTTTACAATAATAAAAGGCTGTCTCAAAATAAAAATGAGACAGCCTTTTTCATTTCCATTTTTTTTCATAATGCCAAAAACTTTTCTGTATTATCTTTGTTTAGTAAAAATCAATTAACCTATTATTTAATGTGATATGCAGAAAAAAATATTATTCTTCTTTATTATATTTCTTTCAGTCTCCCTGCAGGCTCTCCCACAAAAGGGAACTATAAAAGGCAGGGTTTATAATGCCAGGAATAACGAACCTCTTGAGTTCTGTTCAGTTGGCATTCAGGGTACCAATATTGGTTCGACTTCCGACCTCGATGGCAACTTTACTTTCACCGGCATTGACCCCGGTTTTGTAAGGCTTGTAGTCTCATATATCGGTTTCGAAACCGCGGTTTCATCAGAAATACAGGTACAGGGTAATCAGACTGTGTATATTGATATACCTGTACAGGAAAAAACCACAGAGCTAAAAGAAGTTGTTGTAAGGCAACCGCTCGATTTAAAAAAGATAGAAAGTCCTGTCTCGTTATTGAAAATTGGTGTACAGGAAATTGAAAAAGGCGCAGGTGTTAACAGAGATGTATCTAAATCTGTACAGTTATTACCCGGAGTAGGTGCAACCGATCCTAACAGAAACGACCTGATAGTCAGAGGAGGCGGACCGTCTGAAAACGTATTTTATCTGGACGGAGTAGAAATACCTGTGATTAATCACTTTGCTACACAGGGGTCTTCGGGAGGTACAGTTGGAGTTATAAATCCTGACTTTGTAAGTGAGGTTAATTTTTACACCGGCGCATTTCCAGCCAACAGAAGTAATGCTCTCAGCTCTGTAATGGATATCAAACTTAGAGACGGAAGCAGAGATAAATTGCAAACAAAGTTCAATCTGGGTGCTTCTGATGCAGGTTTTACTCTTGATGGACCTCTGGGTGAGAAATCAACATTTATTGTTTCAGCCAGACAGTCTTATCTTCAGTTTTTGTTTGATGTAATTGGTTTGCCATTTTTACCTACTTACACAGATTTTCAGGTAAAAAACAAAATAAAATTTGACCGCAAAAACGAACTGACATTTATCGGTATCGGTGCTATTGATGATATGGTGCTAAATACCACTCTGGAAAATCCTACCGAAAGTCAGCGTTATCTTCTGTCTTACCTGCCGGTTTACAAGCAATGGAACTATACAGTCGGGGCAGTTTACCGCAGATTTTATGAAAGCCATTTTAATACCTGGGTTTTAAGTAGGAATATGCTCAGAAATGCAAATTTCAAATATCTTGATAACGACGAAACCAAGGGTAAAACATCAGACTACTTATCTGATGAGGCTGAAAATAAACTAAGATTTGAAAGTAATTACCCTGATCTACCTGTAAGGCTTTTATTTGGTGGAGGTATTAAATATTCAAGATATACCAATGATACATACAGAAAGATATTTGTAAACAATGCTGTAAGCGAGCTTACCTATAACACTAAAATTCTGCTTTTCGGGTATCAGGCATTTGTGCAGGCGTCAGATGAATATCTTGACGAGAGACTGAGGCTTTCATTTGGGCTGAATGTTACCGGTAATAATTATAACAAGGTTATGGCAAACCCGCTAAATCAGTTGTCCCCAAGGTTTTCTGCATCATATACTATATCAGATAAACTCGATGTAAATGCCAATGTCGGTAGATATGTTATGCAGCCATCTTATACTAGTCTTGGATACAGAAATGCAGCCGGAGTACTGGTTAATCAGAATGAAAATGTAAGATTCACAGGTTCAAATCATTATATTGCAGGAGTTGGATTTAGTCCACGCGAAAAAGTAAAGCTGACAGTAGAAGGCTTCTTTAAAACTTACGATCACTATGCAATATCTGTAGCCGAGGGTATAAGTCTGGCAAGTAAAGGAACTGAATATGGCCAGGTAGGAGATGAGGAAATAATTTCAAATGGTGAGGGCAGGGCTTTCGGTCTTGAATTACTTGCTAAAGTAATGGAAATGAATGGCCTTAATTTAACTGGTACATACACATTGTTCAGAAGTGAATTTACAGATGCACAAGGTGTTTACAGACCTTCATCATGGGATACCAAACATCTTTTCAATTTTATAGCAAGTTATAAATTTGGCAAAAGCTGGAATGTGGCTACCCGCTGGCGTTTTGTTGGTGGAGCACCTTATACTCCTATAGATGAAAATCTCTCGAGTATAAAAGAAGTTTGGAATATCCGAAACCAACCTTATCTGGATTATGACAACTATAACTCACTAAGATTAAGAAATTCTCATATACTCGATCTTAGAATTGACAAGGAATTTTATTTCAAAAAGTGGGTGTTCAATCTTTACACTGATGTTCAAAATGTTTATAACTTTAAGTCGGAAAACGAACCTATTTATACAAACCTTGATCAGAATGGCCTGCCTGTAAACAACTCGTCAGACCCTTCAAAATATATTTTACGCAGAGTTGAATCTTTAGGCGGAACCGTATTGCCGACTTTAGGTATAATTATTAAAATGTAAACAGCTATGAAAACCAAAATTCTATTAATATTATTTATTTCTTTTTCACTTGCTGTGTCCGGTAAAAAGAAAGCAGAAGTTTTCACACAAGAAAATTATACTTCCGATAAACAAGGCACTCTTATCAGTTTGAAATTTGAACGAGGTAAGCAACATAATCATCCTCTGTTTGCCATTTGGCTTGCAGACGAGAATGGTAAATTCATTGAAACATTATATGTTTCTAAAACTATCGGAACCGGTGTTTTTCCAAGGGCTAACCGCTCTACCGGGCACTGGATGGAAGGTGTAATACAAAGACCTGCCGCTCTTCCGTATTGGGTTCATCAAAGAGGTATTAAGAATGAATTCGGGAATTATCTGCCAGTACCTTCCAAGCCTGAAGTTGATGGTGTAACAGGTGCCACTCCGCAATTTTCGTTTGTGATGAATATGCGTTCAACCAGGCCATTAAGTGGTAAATATCGCATCTACATGGAAATTAATCAGTCATGGGATTGGAATGAATACTGGACAAATAACAAGTTCCCTCAGGATAAAGAATACAAAACCTCAAGCCAGCCGGCCCTGGTTTATATGACAGAAATTAATCCTGCAACAAATACAGGTGAATATGAGTTAAAACCAATCGGACACAGCCATTACTCAGGAAGCGATGGTAGTCTGAATACCGATTTAAAAACTATAACAACTGCACTGAAAATAGCAAAGAAAATAACTGTGAGTCTTAAATAGTTTTTTTCTTTAAATCGGGTTTGGTGCTTTTTAGTTTTCCGGGATTTTTTGCAATATAGTCTTTCCAGCTGTTAAAGCTCTTATCTGTATTCGGACGTCCTGACTGTAAAAAGTGGCAAAAAGCTGCAGCCAGACCGTCGGTAGCATCAAGTTGAGGTAGCATATTTTCTTTAGGAATAGCCAACATTCTTCTAAGAATATCTGCTACCTGTTCTTTTGATGCCCTGCCTTGTCCGGTTATAGACATCTTAATTTTCAATGGGGCATATTCAAAAATAGGTATATCTCTCGATAAAGCCGCCGCAATAGCTGTACCTTGTGCTCTGCCAAGCTTTAACATAGACTGTACATTCTTACCAAAAAAAGGAGCCTCAATAGCAAGCTCATCAGGTAAATACTCCTCAATAAGTGCTATGGTTTTATCAAAAATTCTCTTTAACCTTACGTAGTGATCTTCATACTTATCAAGTTGAAGCACCCCCATCGTAATCATTTCAGGTTTATTGTTTACTACCTTTATCAGCCCATAACCCATAACAGTGGTTCCGGGGTCAATACCCAGAATAATCTTTTCAAGAGTTACCTGCTTGTGTTTCGCCGCCTGCCTGATTACTGCCATTTCAAATTAAGTCTAATTTCTCCATTAACGTAGTAAATCCAAGTATTTTGTCCTGATACTTGTCGCTCAAAGATGTCCTGAGGCTATCCCCATATTTCTCCGACCAGCTTTCAAGTATATCAAAGCTTTCAACTTCAAATTGCAATGCATACGAAACCGCACCGTCTTCCTGCTCTGTAAACAATTTATAAAGTCTAGGCTCTGCCAACATCCCCGATTTAGTGACTGCCGGAATGTAAATATTTCTAATCCAGCCTATCCAGTCTTCTTCCAGATTTACGGCAACCTGATATGTAGTATTGATTATAATCATTTGGAATATTATATACCGCAAAGATAGTCAAATTAAAAAAAAACTTTTACATTTGCATTCGCTTTCAAAATACTACGGGGTATTAGCTCATCTGGCTAGAGCGCGACACTGGCAGTGTCGAGGTGAGCGGTTCGAGTCCGCTATACTCCACGTTAAAGTATTTTATCTTTATAAAACTCGATTGCTTCTTCCGGGTTTGATTTAATGTACATCTCCTTCGATTTTTCTAATGCCTGAAGTTTGGTTTCACCCTGATCTAAAAGCTGTTTAAAAAATACAAATTGATTTAAAGGCATTGAGACCGCAAACCTTATTCCATTTGCGTATATGTTAATTAGTTTAGATTCAATCATGTGATAAGTGTTATAAATGCTTCATATCGTTTTCCCAAAAAAGAAGCTGCCTCATTTTATTATGAAACAGCTTCCCTTAAAATATTTATCTATTTAGATTATTTCATATCATATTCCTCTTTTGTTATTTCAACGATTTTGGCAAAATTACTGATTTTATCTCCTTTCATTCCACCTATTATTTCGATTTCCATACCAGGAGTTGCATCAAATCTGAATTTTGCAGCAACGGTTTTTGCTTCAGGAATATCATTTCCCTGAGCGTCTTGAAATTTGAAATACAAGAAAGGGGAGTATCTCTGAGGTTTGAAGTTGTCATTCATTTTTGCAGTAAATTTGAAATTAACATGACCATTGGCAAGGACGGTGTCAATTTCAGCTTTGCTTGCAGTAAAGTCTTCATGAGTGGCAGGTTCAAACGGTACCTCTGTTCCACTTAAATTTGCACCTGCAAGGTACTCTGTCATTTTTGCTTTGTATTCATCTTCAAGTAGCTCCAGCTCTTTACCCAGTTTAAATGCTTTTTCAAGATCTGTACATTCTTTAACCGCCAACTCCTTTTCATCAATTTTTGTTTGGTAATCGTTCATTATTGAAGGAACATCACCAAGTAAACCGTTACTCTTTGCTTTCTTTTCACCACTTCCACCACAGGAAGCCATAGAAAGCACTAAAATAACCACAGCTACAAAAAACAAATAATTTTTTTTCATAATACTTAGGTTTTTAGAAAGGTTTGTAATTAAATATAGCTAGAAATCAGATAAATACAAATGGTTTTGAGCGGCAAGGTATATAAAAACAATAAATAAATCAAAAAAATACTATGTTTTTTTCTATTTATAATCTTTATAGTCTGTATAATCCAACCTTTTTGAATTAAAATTAAACCGGTTTTATATGGTATGAATATATCTTTGTTGCATAATCAGATACCTAATGAGAAAACTATATATACTTGTGATATTTGTAGTAATCGCAATAGCAGCGGTTTCGCAAAAGCAGTATTCAAACATACCGACTATTTATATTAATACGATTAATAATGTACCGGTTAGCAGTAAGACTGTTTACGTGAAGGCATTAATAAGTGTTGTAAGCAGTGATACAACAGAGATCGTTGAAAATGATACAATTGAAATAAGAGGTAGGGGCAATTCGACCTGGAATTTTCCCAAAAAACCTTACAGAATAAAGTTTGCTAAAAAACGTAACTTCATGAATTTACCGGCAAAAGCAAAAAACTGGGTTTTGTTGGCAAATCATGCGGATAAGACATTGATAAGAAATGCTGTAGCTTTTAAGATTGGAAAAATGCTTGATTTAGAGTACGTTCCTCCCGGTAAATTTGCTGATGTTGTATTAAACGGTCAGTTTCTTGGTAATTACATGATTACAGATCAGATGGAAGTGGGTGGTGACAGGGTTGAAGTTGACAGACAGGATACTACAATGCATACTGTTCCAGACATAACAGGTGGGTACTTGCTTGAAATAGACGGCTTTGCTGCTCAGGAACCTGTGTGGTTTACAACTTCAAAAGGGGTAAAAATCACAATAAAGTATCCTGACGAAGATGAGATAAATGTAAATCAAAAACAATACATCACCACCTTTACAGATCAGTTTGAGAAAACTCTTTTCGATAATAATTTTACAAGTCCGACAATAGGTTACCGATCTATGATAGATACGGTTTCTTTTATAGATTGGTATATAGCCTCTGAGCTAACAGGTAATCCAGACTGTTTTTGGAGTACTTATATTTACAAAAAGCGTAATGATAACCGCTTTTTTTACGGCCCGATGTGGGATTACGATATTGCATTCAACAACGATAACCGATTAGGAGATGCCTTAAATAAAAGAATGTTGACCTACGCATTTCAAAATAAAACATGGATTGAGAGGCAGTATAAAGATAATTGGTTTAAAGAAAAAGTAAATAAAAGATGGCTTGAGCTTAAAGATAAAGGCCTTTTGCCTGCTATTCAGCAGTATATCGATAGTCTGACAACATCAATAGACGAATCACAGAATCTTAATTTTCAAAAGTGGCCTGTACTTAACAGAAGAGTTTACAACGAGCAATTTCTGTTTAATACATACAGTGAAGGCATTGATTTCCTGAAGCGTTACGTAAACGACAGAGCCGATTTTCTTACCAATAGTTTTGCAAAAGATGAGGACGATATACCGGGCAACGACTTTAAAGCCGAAGACTTTTATTACATGATCTTAAACAAGCAAACCAAAAATGCAATTGACATAACAGGACAGTCCACAGACCAAAACGCAAAACTTATGCTATGGGATCCAATCGAAGGCCGTCTTTCGCAAAACTGGATAATTAAACCCTTGTCCGGCAGCCGTTACCAGATAATAAATCGTCTTTCCGGCCTTGCCGCAACCTCAGGAGGCCGTGCAAAAAACCTTTTACAAGTGACTCCCGATACAACTCAAACCTCTCAAATGTGGAAAATTATTCCTGAAAATGCCGGAACCGCTTTTCGCATTGACAACGTAAACTCCGGCTACACTGCCGATTGTAGTGGAGGTAGTTATACCAACGGAACCGCTGTAATCGAATATGACATCAAAACCTCAGGCTCTGACAACCAATATTGGTACATCCAGAAAGTTGAAAGAATAATAGCCGGTATAAGCCCTGATAAAACAAACCTAACCTTTGACATTTATCCAAATCCTGTTAAAGACATGCTTTACATAAAGACTGACCAGCTTCCTGATGAAAAAACAACAATAGATGTTATCTCTATCTATGGACAAACCCTTTATCGCACAACTCTTAATGCACAGGGAACAGCAATCAATATGTCAGGTTACTCAAAAGGTCTCTATCTGATAAAGATAAAAATAGGAGGAGATAAGGAGGTTGTGAGGAAGATAGTGGTGAGTGATTAGTGATTATTTTTTAGTGGATTAGTTTTTAGTGGTTAGTGATGTTAGTTGTAATAAAATGAAAAGGGCTGTCGGTTTTTTATACCAACAGCCCTTTAATTTCATTTCGATATCTTAAGCAATTTAGATTTCAGTAATTAAGACCTCAGTTAGTTTAATAAGTCAAATTTAAGTAAGCGAAATTAGCTCCTTGCTACCCCACTCCGCCACTAAAAACTAAAAACTTATCACTAAAATCAAATCACCCCCTGAGCCATCATTGCCTTCGCAACTTTCATGAAGCCTGCGATGTTAGCACCGTTTACGTAGTTGATGAAACCGTCAGGTTGTGTACCGTATTTCACGCATGATTCGTGAATAGCAGCCATGATGCCTTTAAGTTTTGCGTCAACTTCTTCTTTTGACCAGCTAATTCTCATTGAGTTCTGTGTCATTTCAAGACCTGATACAGAAACGCCACCTGCGTTAGCAGCTTTACCCGGAGCGTAAAGAATTTTAGCTTTCAGGAATACTTCTACAGCTTCAGGAGTTGAAGGCATATTTGCACCTTCAGAAACCGCGATACATCCGTTAGCAACCAATGTTTTAGCATCGTCACCGTTCAATTCGTTTTGTGTAGCACTTGGCAATGCAATTGTGCATTTTTCTGCCCATGGACGGGCACCTTCAACATATTTGCAGTTGTATTTGTCAGCGTATTCTTTGATGCGGCCTCTCTGTACATTCTTCAAATCGAAGATGTAAGCTAGTTTTTCTGAATCGATACCTTCAGGATCGTAGATATAACCGTTAGAGTCGGACATTGTAATTACTTTACCACCTAGTTCAAGAACTTTTTCTGCTGTGTATGTAGCAACGTTACCTGAACCTGAAATAGCAACCACCTGACCTTTAAGGTCGTTGATGCCTTTAAGTTTAAGCATGTTCATAAGGAAGTAGATGTTACCATAACCTGTAGCTTCAGGTCTGATAAGTGAACCACCGAATTCTAGACCCTTACCTGTAAGTACACCTGTAAATTCGTTTCTTAGTTTTTTGTACATTCCAAACATGTATGCAACTTCGCGGCCGCCTACACCTATGTCACCAGCAGGAACATCTGTGTCAGGACCAATGTGTTTGCTCAATTCCAACATGAAGTTCTGGCAGAAACGCATAATTTCTGCATTTGATTTTCCTTTTGGATTGAAGTCAGAACCACCTTTACCACCACCCATAGGTAATGTAGTAAGAGCGTTTTTGAATGTCTGTTCGAAAGCAAGGAACTTAAGGATACCAGGATTTACAGATGAGTGGAAACGGATACCTCCTTTGTAAGGACCGATTGCCATGTTGTGCTGTACTCTGTAACCCATGTTTGTTTGGTAATTACCTTTGTCGTCCATCCAGGTAACGCGGAATGAAAAAATTCTGTCCGGAATACAAAGTCTTTCGATCAAATTCACTTTGTCGAATTCTGGATGTTGGTTGTAAACTTCTTCGATTGACATTAACACTTCTTCAACAGCCTGATGGTATTCAGGTTCGTTGGGAAAACGGCGTTTGAGATTCGCCAAAACTTCGGCAGTCTTCATAGTTTTCTAAATATATTAAATAATAATTTTCTGAGGTCAGTTCAGATCGGGTGCAAAATTGCAACCTTTTTCTAAATTATACAAATTTATGCTATATTTTTTCCGAAAAAACTTTCAAAAATATATCAAAAGCTATGAAAAGGTCAATTATTGTCTGTTTCGCTATGTTTTTAGTTGCAAAATGTAACAAGATGCTATTTTGAAACCCTGTTGGATTATGTATTTTCTTACAAAAAGAAAATCCCGGCTTAGACCGGGATTTTGCATAAAAATACGAATATTTATTGATTCTGTCCGTGACAGTGTTTGTATTTCTTTCCACTACCGCATGGACAAGCGTCATTACGTCCTATCTTTTGCTCAACTCTTACAGGTTCGATATGTTCTTCACGTTTTTGTTCGGGTGAAGTTGCACTTCCATAGTTTTCTTTTTGAGCACGATACTTACTATAATCCTGCCTTTTCTCAGGAGCAGCCTGTTTTACTGCTTCCGGTTCTCTGATTGGAATCTGACCACGCATTAAAATAGAACATGATTTTTTGTTCAGATTTTCAACCATGGTTTTAAACAGGTTGTACGATTCCAGCTTGTAAATCAACAGAGGATCTTTTTGTTCGTAACTTGCATTTTGAACTGAAGTACGCAGGTCGTCAAGCTCGCGAAGATTTTCTTTCCATGCATCATCTATGGTATGCAGCATAATTGCCTTCTCAAAGCTTTTCACAACTTCTTTCGATTGGGTTTCGGCTGCAAGTTTAAGATTAACAGGAATATTATACATCTTCTTACCGTCAGTTACCGGTATCAGAATATTATCGTACAAGGCTCCCTGACGTTCGTAAACCTGTTGAACCACAGGATTTGCAACAGCAGCAAGTTTTTCTGTTCTACGTTTGAAGTTAATAAGAACTTCATCAAATAAAGTATCAATTATCTTTTCAGATTTGCTGGATACAAAGGTTTCCTCGTCAATGTTAATATCCATGGCGAAATATGTCATCATGTCCATAACAAGACTATTGTAGTCTTTTGAGGCTGAGGCATTTTCAACAATCGATGTAAGCAAATCGTACATTGAATTCATAATGTCAATGCCAATACGCTCGCCCATTAGAGCATGACGTCTCTTTGTATAGATAACTTCACGCTGACTGTTCATTACGTCATCATATTCAAGAAGCCTCTTTCTGATACCAAAGTTATTTTCTTCTACTTTTTTCTGAGCTCTTTCAATTGATTTTGACATCATGCTGTGCTCTATCATTTCACCCTCTTTAAAGCCCATTCTGTCCATAAGCCCTGTAATTCTTTCAGAACCGAACAATCTCATAAGGTTGTCTTCGAGTGAAACACAAAATACTGACGAACCCGGGTCACCCTGACGACCGGCACGACCTCTGAGCTGTCTGTCAACACGTCTTGATTCGTGCCTTTCGGTTCCGATAATAGCAAGACCGCCTGCTGCTTTAACTTCTGCGCCAAGCTTGATGTCAGTACCACGACCAGCCATATTGGTTGCTATGGTTACAGAAGAGCTTTGTCCTGCATATGCTACAATTTCAGCTTCTCTCTGGTGCAGTTTCGCATTAAGTACATTATGTTTAATCTTTTTCATAGTGAGCATTTTGCTCAGCAATTCGGAGATTTCAACTGAAGTGGTTCCGACAAGAACAGGTCTGCCTTTTTCTACAAGACTTACAATCTCGTCTATAACTGCCTGATATTTTTCTCTTTTGGTACGGTAAATCCTGTCTTCCATATCATTTCTGTTGATAGGTTTGTTGGTAGGAATTACCACTACATCAAGTTTGTAAATATCCCAGAATTCACCAGCTTCAGTTTCGGCTGTACCTGTCATACCTGACAGTTTGTGGTACATTCTGAAATAGTTCTGAAGTGTAATTGTTGCAAATGTTTGTGTTGCAGCCTCTACTGTTACTCTTTCTTTTGCTTCGATAGCCTGATGCAAACCGTCTGAATAACGACGGCCTTCCATAATACGACCTGTCTGCTCGTCAACAATTTTTACTTTATTTTCGATAACAACATATTCGTCATCTCTTTCAAAGAGGCAATACGCTTTTAGAAGCTGGTTAATGGTGTGAACTCTTTCAGATTTTATAGCATAGTTTTGCATCAATTCATCTTTAGCAGAGCTGAGTTCTTCAGGTGAGAGGTTTCTTGATGACAGTTCTGCAAGCTGGCTGCCAATGTCAGGTAAAACGAAGAAATGCGGATCTTCAGTATCTCCGGTTATGAAGTCTATACCTTTGTCAGTAAGCTCGATACTGTTTTGCTTTTCTTCGATTACATAGTACAACGGATCTGTTGCTATTGGCATTTGTCTGTTGTTGTCCTGCATGTAGTATTCTTCGGTTTTCTGAAGAATTGCTTTTATGCCGGGCTCACTAAGGAACTTTATTAATGCTTTGTTTTTAGGATGAGCTTTGTGAGATCTGAATAGCAAAAGGCCTCCTTCTTCTTGCTCTTTTTTATCGCTTGAAGCCAAAAGTTTTCTGGAATCAGCCAAGAGTTTGGTTGCCATGTTCTTCTGAGCAGTAACTACTCTTTCAATTTTTGGCCTTAACTCGTCAAATAACTGGTCGTCTCCCTTAGGAACCGGTCCTGAAATAATAAGTGGTGTACGTGCATCGTCAATAAGTACAGAGTCAACCTCATCCACAATAGCATAATTGTGCTTGCGTTGTACAAGGTCCATAGGGCTGGTTGCCATATTGTCACGAAGATAGTCAAAGCCAAATTCGTTATTGGTTCCGAAAGTAATATCGGCAAGATAGGCTTTCCTTCTGTCTTCTGAGTTTGGTCTGTGCTTGTCAATACAGTCAACTGAAAGTCCGTGGAACATATACAGAGGTCCCATCCACTCTGAGTCACGTTTTGATAGGTAGTCATTTACAGTGACAACGTGTACACCGTTACCGGTAAGTGCATTTAAAAATACAGGTAAGGTTGCCACAAGGGTTTTACCTTCACCGGTTGCCATTTCTGCAATTTTACCTTTATGTAGTACGACACCACCAAATAACTGTACATCATAATGTACCATATCCCATGTTATGTCGTTACCACCGGCAAGCCAGTGATTTGAATAAATAGCTTTGTCGTCTTCAATTCTAACAAAGTCATGACTTGCTGCCAGGTCTCTGTCGAAATCTGTTGCTGTAACAGTGATCTCCTTTTTCTTTGAAAATCTTCTGGCGGTTTCTTTTACTATTGAGAATACTTCAGGAAGAGCCTCGTCAAGTTCGGTTTCCAGTTTTTCTAGTATAGCCTTTTCAATTTTGTCAATTTCCGAGTATAGTTGTTCTCTTTTTTCAAGATCAACATCTTCTATACCGGTTTTCAGTTCTTCAATTTTCTTTCTCTCATCAGAAACACTTTCTCTTATTTTATTTCTGATAATGTTCGTTTTTTCTCTCAGCTCGTCATTGTTGCAAGCTTCAACAGTCGGATATACGGCTTTTATTTTATCGACAATAGGAGAGATGTCTTTCAGGTCTCTTTGTGCCTTGTTTCCGAATAATTTTGTCAGGAAATCATTGAATCCCATATTATATGATTTGTGTAATTAATATTCTATTTTATTTCAGTCAGAATGCTACCACTCGATGAATTGGGTGGTCTGATCTTGAAAATTTTACTAAGAGTACTTGCAATATTTCCTGAAGAAACCGCTCTGTTAACGGTTTGTTTTTCAAGTTTATTTCCAAAAAATACTAATGCCTGATTGTAAGATTCATACCTTATCTGCAGATCTTTAAACTCGTCGCTGTTATTTATTACATTCCATCCCGGTTGTATTTCAATAAAAATATCGCCCGATCTGTCAAATGAGATAGAGTTTCTGTGTCTGTCTAATGAAATATCAAAATCGCCCGATAGTAATTCGCGGTTTCGTTTTACTCTTTGAACGCCACTAAATTCACCAAGAAATTCTGCTGTTTTTCTGCTTATTTCATCATAATTGATGCCTTTGCTTTCTATCAGCTTTTTGTTTAGGTAAAAGTTTTGGTTATGATAACCGCTTATCCATTTTTCATTGCCGTATATGGCCATTAAATACAGATTTAGCAGCGACTTGCATCTTTCAGGATAAAATGAGCCTGCATAACCTGCTTTTTTATTTTCTGCAACTGCCGGATTTTGTGGCTGACCTGTTCCTGTGAGGTAAATAAGAGTGTTTTCAAAACCAGCCTGACGATCTATAATGTCAAGTATTTTACCAATTTCCTGATCGAGTCTGAAATATATATCCTGTATTTCTACAGCAGACATACTTACCGACGAATCGAAATTGCCTGAAGCTGTGAAGTTTAATATCAACAAATCTGGAACCTCGTCTGTGCCAAGCTTTTCTTTTTGAATAGCCTGTACAGCCAGTTCGGCAACTTCAGTGTTTACAACCGGAGTTTGTTTGAACGCTCTGATTTTGTTTTTACCATACTTATTCAACCAATACTGAAACAGTGTTGGCGAAGTCTGATATGGCATGTATTTGTAATAACTAAGCGGATAAAGCGGCTGCCAGCTGGTTTTATCAACAATATCCTGCATGTCTCTGGTGTCGTTTATATTTTGTATCCACCATGGCATGTAATTATAATATGTTGTTGTTGACCATTTTCCGGTCTCGTCGTCTATCCAGTAAACACCGTCAGCAGTGTGTCCTGCTGACATTATTGCCTCTTCGGGAGATATACCTATTGAAAATACTTTTGCCGTTCCGTTTGTGCTGTGTTTCAGCTCATCAGCTAAAGTAGAGCAAAGCATCTTTTTAGGAGAAGCTTTGAATTTTGTGTAGTTACCCAGGTAGTTTTCGTCTTCTGAACACGAAACCACGGTTTCCAGCTTTCTGTCAAACCATCTTGAGGCTATAATACCATGATTTGCCGGCACAGTGCCCGATGCAATACTTGCTGCAGCAGATGCTGCATCAGGCAGGTGATAGTCGTACGTCATGTTTTTGTAAACAACTCCACCCTGAAATAATTTTCTAAAGCCGTCTTCGTTAAAACCGTCCATGAACCATTCAAGGTAGTCAGCGTTTAACTGATCTATCTGAATGCCCACAACAAGTCTGGGTGCATTAGCCGCCTGGGTACTCAAACCCGGTATTGCTGCGGTTAATATACCTAATAACGACCCTAGTATCTTGTTTATTTTCATTTTTTACTTCTGTAATATAACCAACCCGAAACCGCTCTTGTCATAAGTGAAAGTAATAACGGGTAGGCTGCTGCGTTCAAACTTTGGGGAAGATAAAGACTTCCTGCCAGCGAATAAAGTTGTAAAGGTATCAAAATTGCTATGGTTAATAACAATCCGCGGTTTCTGAATTTTGTGGAAATTAATCCCGGCAAATAAATCAGGTAAAGTGGATTTAGCCATAACAGTAAATAATTTATCTCTGTTGTCGGATGCTCTGAAAAGAAAACCAGAAAGGCTATTAATGCGCCAAGTATCCCTGCAGCTGTGTACAGAATAGCGTTTAATATATGATTTACTTTTTTCTTTTTCAGGTCTGTCCATGTTATAAACAGTGTTATTATAAATAAAGCCCACATTACAGGTACAGGCCCGGGCAGGTTTATTTCGTCTTCTTCTATGGATAAATCAGTCTTTACCGGCTCGGAAGTTGAAATAACTAATGGTCTTGTTTGTAATGAGTCGTTTGTAATAATTGCTTTTGAAAATGATTCCATCAAAACCTCTGGTGCAAATTGCTGGGTTTTGAGGGTGGCTTTTTCGTCAGCTTCAGCACCAAGTGCAAAATCTATGCCAAACCGTGTCCAGTTATAATCTTTTGTGAAAAAGTGGACTTCATCTCTCAATGATTTGAACTTTCCATCCCATTTATAATCGACCTTTCCATCTATTGCTTTTTCAATAATGTCTCTGGGTTTGGTCGAGCAGTTTTCGTAAAAGAAATTGTATCTGTAAACTCTGTTTTCGGGTTTGATATTTTCAACCAGTAAGTTCCAGAGCGTATTTATTTCACTTGTTTTGAGGTTAAGCACCTGCTCTGTAACAGTGCGGTTTTCCATTTGGTATTCAATAAGAAAGTCGCTGTATGAGTATGTACCAACTACATAGTCGGTCTGACCGGTAATAAATCTCCATAAAAAGTTTGGGCTGGAAAAATCGAACAGACCGTAATTAAAAACAATGTCAAGTCCCTTTTGCGGATCGGTAAATCTTAGTCCCGTATGTCCGTAGTGCTGATAAACAACCTTGCCCGGCGATGCAGTAAGTAAAGAAAATTGTGATTTTTCTCCCGGCAAATAGTCTTCATTTTCTGCTTTCACAAAACCTGAAACAAAGATCATAATTAACAGCATGACAAAATAGCTTGTCAGGCTTTTAGTTACGCTGTATTTTTCTGCATTAACCGTTTTCATTTTTTTATAAATTTTGTTGCAAAAGTAAGAAAAATGTGAAGTGTTTAATTTATATTTGCTGTTGAAAATTGTTAATTAATAAATATCATGGAAGGCAAAAAATTGTATCGTAGTAAAGATAGTATGCTTGGTGGCGTATGTGGTGGTGTGGCAGAATATTTTAACCTTGACAAAAGCATTGTAAGAATAATATTTGCAGCTCTTATACTTGCCGGTACTGTTGGTTTTTGGGTTTATTTACTAATGTGGATTATTGTTCCTCAGGAAAAATAATCATTACTTTCTTATATACATTATCTCATTGTTATCACCTTCCAGCAATTTTAACTCTGAGATGTCCTGAACTATTTCGACTGTTCCGATGTATTCGTTTTCTTTGTTCCTAAGAGCAAAGTATTCGATACTTATAAACATGTCCTTATGTGAAGAACGCCAGAATCTTGCATGGCTTTCTTTGCCCGATTTGAAATCTGCAAGTATCTGCTCAACCATGGGCAGATACTTTTTTGGGTGACATACCCTCATATCTTTACCAATTGCAGCAGGAGCTCTGAGAAAAAATCTTTCGGTTTTATCGCTGAAAAACCTTACAATATCGTCTTTATCAACAAAACTAATTTCTGCGGGCAGAGTTGAAAATATAAGTTCAAGTTCTTCAACATTAAAACTACCTGTACTTAATTCAATCCTGTTTTTCTTAATTTCCATCTGTCTCACTATTTTCCTGCAAATATACAAAAAGCTCTTTATTGGTTTTGCGTGTCATCCAATATAAGAGGTGAATTATAATTATGCCCATAACCTCTGTTATAAATATAGGATGAAAATAATTCAGGAAAGGCAGAGTGTCTCTTACTTTAGCTGGAATTTCGCTTGAGAACATGTAATTGGTGTTGAAAACCGTATTAAAACCTATGGCTGCAAGAAATACAAAATTGGTATAAATAAACAGGTTTATTACATCTTTATACGTTATGCTAACCCTTAATGCAAAAAATGAAAACAGACTGCATATCATAAAGAAGTGGTGCGATATTGTATAGTTGTAAAATATAAAAGAATTATATGAGCTTTCAAGTCCAGGCCATATAACGGCAGGAGTGGGGCCTATAAAAGAAAGGAAAAATGTATATTTAAGTAAATTATATTTTTTAAAAAGTATAGTGTACATAAACAAAAATCCTGACAGATAGCATATATGAATAGGTACGTTGTCATTAAAATCAAATTTGTCGTAGTAGAAAATAAATATATATCTAATAGCCATGTTAATCAACATGATTGACGCTCCGACTGTGAGAATATTTTCAGCTGTTTTTTTGTCTAACGATCTTATTTTATCTCTGTAAATATATACAAAGACAAGCATAGTGATAGTGAAAACTAAAATTGTTATATGCAAAGGGCCGAATTGTACAAATGGCAAATTGTGCACTTCGTCTATAAGAAATTCTTTGGGATCCATATTATTTGTCTGATAAATATTGTAAAAGTCTGTTCATATTTGAAATGTATACAGATGTAGAAATACAATCTATATTCTCGCTGCATTTAAAGCATGAGGTGTCATATTCATCACCTACATTACTTGTTGCATAAGCATTATCATCACTTTTATCTGTTTCGGGTGCATCTTTTTTGTAAACGTTTGACGTAGATGAAAGTCTTGCAGGCCAGTAACCTCTTGTGTTGAGGTTTTCTAGTATATTTTCAACACCCGGTTGTTGAAACTCTCTCATTCTTCCTGATGTCTGAAATGTTGTCAGCGGTCTTTTTGGAAAACCCTTATGTAAAGGTGAATTTTTAATTTCGCTGAACGCTTTTTTTATTTGAGTCGTGTTTATAAAAGCCTGTGATGAGTAGTGAGATATGGTTCCTGAAATATTTTGATCTACGTAGTATTGACCGTTGGCTGAATTACTGCCTTTGCGATGTACGTATTGTGGTTTGCCATTATCCGGATTTACAAATCGTGGAACCATAAAAGATTCTGTATCAAACGAATTCTTTCCTGAGAGTCTTACTTCGCTTTCGGGCAATCTCTGACTGTCAAGAAATTCAATTGCAGCAGGTATGCCGCTAAGGAAAAATGTATCTCCTGTATATCTGTAAAAATCCATCATGTTGTAAATAAAACCGACAGTGGTAGATGTGTTTACAGCTCTTGGCTCGTAAGTTCTGGCATGTGCAGGCTTTAAGTCTAAAGTGTATTGATCACTCCACCCTGCATAAGGCTTTGGCTGTTGTAACTTTTTACTGCATTCCAGAGCTTTAATTATTGGTTGTTTTAAATCAAATCTATTGAGATATTGCATACATAGTATAAGAAAATCGAGATTTTCCATAAAAACATCATCGTTGAGAGTAATAAATCCCGAGTAATCTTCCAGCCCATCCTTACTGAAACCGCTGATAACAGGGTATCGTTGAGGCCATCCGCCAACAGGGTACTGACTTTCGAGTACAAAGTTGATTGCTTTGTCAAGCGCCTTTCCAATTTCCGGATCTTTTTTCTCAAGAAATAATCTAAGTAAAAACTTGGCTGAGTGTATCGTACCTGCATCATCAAAAGTTGCATTACCGTAGTAATGCTGAAATTCCTCCAGTCGCCAGGCATTTTTACCAATTGTATTGTACCAGTTTTTAAGTGAATCTTCACCATTCAAATCGAACATGTAATTCCAACCTCCGCATGGTAACTGACCCTTTATAAGTGTTTTTGCAATTTTAAGTGCAGCCTTATAATAATAGTCATCTTTAGTCACTTTGTAAGCATCGAGTATAGTATGTCCTACGCTGGGAGTACCCGGAGGCTGCACCCAAATCATTGAACGTTTTGCTTCAAGTTCGCCCCACGATCTCGAAAAGTCAGGTAAATAATTCCAAACAAAGCCACCCTGATAGCTAACTTCATCCATCATGAATTTAGTGGCTGTTTTCATTGTAATCAAAACAGTTTTATTGTTTACTTCTGAAAATAAACTAAGCGATGGTATCAGAAAAAGGAGAAGAAGTTTAATTGTTTTCATTTATTGTGTTTTTCCAGACTTTGTATTTCTTCAGGGTATTTTCAGGCCAGTATCCGTACCAGGAATACCCGGTTCTTCTTTCAGGGTCGACATCAGCAAGCGTAAATACTTTTTCACCTGCTCTGGTACACATAAATGGTATGTTTGTATCTGCTTCATAAAACCTGGCCCAAATGGTTTTTGCAGTACTGTCATTTACAACAATCAGATCGTATGGATATTCATGGTTTATAATCTGACTGTCTGATATTTGTATCTTTTCTACCCTTATTCCTTTTATTCCTGACTTTTCCAGCCAGTTAACTGCATTTTCAACAGCCTCAATAACAGAACGTTCAGGTTTCTCAATTCTCATAAGGAGTTCAATTACAGAGCAGCTCTCATTTGCCGTTATAGAAGGCAGCTCGAAAGACCTTCCCATCACAGGCAAAAAGGTGGTGTTATCATGCTGCTGAGCCCAAGCTGTTTTTACACCGTTTTGTTCAATCTGGCATTTAAGAATCAGATCAAGTCCCTTTTCCCAGGCCTTTTTTACTTTTTTTCTAAGTGATCTTTTTACCCATTTATACTGATCTTCCTTTTGAACAATGTCAAGAAAAAGGCTCAT
>CAZFUO010000019.1:0-22066 GCA_964522065.1 uncultured Bacteroidales bacterium
TGCTTGCGAGGGCAGAGTCAATGTAGCAGAAAATAACCGCCGTCTTGTACGGTAAGGGTGAAAAGGCGGGGTAAGAGCCCACCGCTCTGGTGGTGACATCGGGGGTCAGTACAACTTATGGGTTGCAAGACCATGTATACCGGCGATTCAGGGCTGCCCGTCCGATGCCGGGGGGTAGGTTGCTAGAGCTACCGGGTGACCGGTAGTCGAGATAAATGACAAACACTCCTCACGGAGTACAGAACCCGGCTTACAGGCTCTCTGTTTTTTTAAATTTAATATCTGATGAATAAGAAAGCAAAATCACCTGAAAAAGAAAGCATTTTCGTAACGGTCTGGAATTTTCTTACCAGAGATATGTGGCGTGCTCCTCAACATGAGGTTGAAGGGCTAAAAAACAAGCTGTTAAATTTGCTTCGTACTTTGTATCTTGCAGCCAGAGGTTTCGATTCAGACAGACTAAGTGTCAGGGCATCAGCATTAACATACACAACTTTATTGGGCGTCGTACCTGTTATTGCAATCATTATTGGTATAGCAAGAGGCTTTGGTTTTCAGGAAATGATTCAGACAGAGCTAACAAAAATGCTCCCGGGCCAGGACGACCTTTTACAACTGATTTTTAAATTCGTGCAATCATATCTCGACGTTGCTACCAGCGGAGTTGTTTTGGGTATAGGTATAGTCTTTTTGATTATGGCCCTTTGGACAATTCTTCAATCTATCGAAACCGCGGTTAATGATATTTTTCAGATTAAACATCAGCGAAGCCTTACCAGAATGCTTAGTGATTATATGGCAACAATGATCCTTATACCTATTCTGATTATCCTCTCCAGCGGGTTCTCAATTTTTATAAATACAGCCATTGCACAAAACAAGATTTTAACAGCCATAAGTCCTTTCCTCAACTTCATTATGACTATAGCTCCTTACTTTATTTCATGGCTGGGCTTCACACTGCTTTATCTTCTGGTACCAAATACCAAGGTCAGATTTAGAAATGCAGTACTGGCCGGATTTATCGGCGGTTTCGGATTTCAGGCTTTCCAGTACATCTATATAAGCGGACAGTTGTGGGTGAGCAGATATGATGCAATATACGGTAGCTTTGCCGCTTTACCATTGTTTTTATTGTGGTTACAATTTTCGTGGACTATTGTTTTGTTTGGTGCAGAGATTGCCTTTGCTGCAGAAAATGTGGAAAACTTCTATTTCGAAAAGGAAACCAGCAATGTCAGCCACAGGTACAGATATTTTGTTACCATGCTCATACTTAACATTATGTGCAAGAATTTCGCAGAAGGTAAAGGGCCTGTAACAATGAAAGAAATCACAAGGCAATACAGAATACCCGCCAGACTGACAAGTCGCACTATAAGAAGGCTTCTTGAAATGAAACTAATTTCAGAAATAGTTGACGAAAAGAAAAATGATGAAGCAACTTATCAACCTGCCGTCGATATAAATATACTGACAGTTGGTTATGTCTTTAAGAGAATGTTCGAACACGGTAGCGAAGACTTTAGCATAGACACTACACAACTTTATGGGCCTCATTGGAAAAACCTGCTCAGAATTGAAAATTCTCTTTCAGACATGGGTGAAGATGTCCTCATAAAAGATCTCTGATTAGCCTTTTGATTTTCTTAAAAATTCAGGATACCTGATAATGTAATAAAGCAGAGTCAGTATACAAATTGCCAGAATTACACCAAAAACAGCAATACTGTTATCATTGCTAATCAACGTAGTAAGCGAGAATAAAACAGTACCCAAAAGCACGAATACAAAGGTTATTATATTAAGATAGCCAATAATATCTCCAAGCTTTCTGCCCAGGTCTGCATTCTGAACTATTGCCAGACATGGTACCTCAAAAATACCACCCATAAATGCCAGCACAAAAACCAGAATCCCACAAATTAAAACCGGAGGATTAAAAATAATTATAACCAGAAGTGATGCAATCATACCCAGTAAACCTATAGGTATCATAGAATGCCTAACTTTCTTGCCTGCAATCAAACCTGCAGCAGTGCATCCCAAAGCAATACCAACAGCTGCACCTGCCATAACCAGTCCGGCAACAGTATTAGAAGTTTTAAGCGTATTCACACAATGAATTACCATATTCATCTGCAGCATTCCTCCCAACAACCAAAAAACCGAAGCCCCCAAAACACCACTATTCACGTACTTGTGGTTTCGGGCAAATTTATAAGAATCAATAATAAACTTAACAGGGTTTACAGTAGAAATATTATCTTTTTCCTCTGGCAATTCCTTTGCATTAATTCTGGTACTTGTAAAATAACCCGCCAAGGCAACACCCAAAAACAAAGCTATCAAAATATAAACATTGTAGTGATCAGACAAATAAGATGCAGCCACGGTTCCGATGAGAATACCCAGAAAAGCCATTGTCTCAAAAACACCACTCCCAAACGAAACTCCCTCCTGTCCACCAACATCCCTGATCAGCCCATATTTAGCCGGTGAATACATACAACTCTGTAATCCCATTATAAATACCGCCAAAACCGCGAGCCACACAAGCTGAAAATAAAAAGCAAAGCTTGCAGTAATCATAATAGGCAACTCAATCATTTTGAATATTCTTAGAATCTTCTTCTTTGAATAAATGACCGACCACCTGCCAGCCAAAGGCGACAATATAAGGTATGGTATTACTAACGCCGCCGAAACCATTGATATAAGCTGCGACTGAGATAGCCAATCAGGCAAATGCCAGGTGACCCCAATAAATATTATACAGTGTTTAAGAAAGTTATCATTAAAAATGCCAAGAAAGTTTGTAGTAAACAGCGCAAACCAGTTCTTATTGGTATGATTCATATATTTGCTTAATTATTTTGCCAAATATAAGAAAATTCATCACACCACATTACCTGATTAAAATCTTCTTTTTAATCATACCTTCTTTGCCACCAAATTCAAAAATATACAAGCCTTTTTGAAATGAAGATATATCAATTGTGTGTTTGTTGCTTTTTGGATGGATGGTATTCATAAGTTTGCCTGAGATATTGAAAATCCTGACGCTTTCGATTATTTCAGTTCCCATAAATCTAACCGTTGTACCATTTTGAACTACAGAGACATCCAGTGTAGCTTCGTTTAACGATGTATTCTGGGCACTAATGTTATATACTCCATTCTCAGTGAATATCAGTTTGTTTTCGCCAAGAATATGAAAATCATAAACTTCAGATATATTTAACGATTGATGATTGTTTAAAGGGAACCAAAAGTCACCTCCCTGAGAAAAATAAATAGAGGAGCTTCCGGTATTGTTTTTTCCAATAGCGTACGTTAGCAGACTATTTGGATCTCCTGCAAATTTTATATTGAAAACAGGTAATTTATCGGCTTTTTGCCAGCTACTTCCCTTATCTCTCGAAACAAAAATCCAGTTATCTATACTTATCAAATGACTATTCCAATCATTTGGGAAGTAATAAAAATCCCCGAAAAAAAGCATTTGACTTTGCACTATTTCTGATCTTGTCCAGCTATGCCCACTATTATAACTGGTGAAAATTGCAGGAGATTCCCAGTAAACTCCTGCAAGTATGATGCTTGTACTATCACCAGGATTGAAGCCTAAATGAAAATTCTCAGTATAATAATTATTATTTATCTTGCTCCAATTCTTTCCAAAATCTATTGATTTTGAAATTCCGTTATGATTATCTGCTACTAAAAGACAATTTTTATTATCTCCGTTAATCTTGTTAATGTAAATATTAGCGTTCTTCACCTTGAAATAGCTTGAAGTATAATCTATAAATGTTTTACCATTATCTGTTGACAGTAACATCATGCTTTCATTTACCCTTGTTGTTATGGCTATGATCGAATCGTTTTTCTTTACAAAATCCCTCACTGAGATACCCTTGAAACCGTACAAATCCCAGATTGTATCATTTAGTGTTGAAACATTTTTTCTATAAATTCCATTTGAAGTCGGGACGTAAATGTAGCCATCAATTATCTGTACTTTGCGCTGTTCTTTACCCTGCCCCGGCTCATAACCAAGACCAAGATATTGAGTTGCTCTGATGTAGTTGAACACCCCGCTTAAGATTAGCAGACATAACAATATTTTTCTTGTTTTCATAGCTTCTGACTTTAAAATAAAACTTGAATATCAAGTGAACAACCAACAGGTACTTCAAATGGCCAGTTTATATTAAACTCTTATCAGTTTACTACTCCAACGCTTTCAAAAAAGCTTGTAGGCTTTGGGTGTTTACAGCAGGGGGCATGCCGCCACCACAGGAATAAATGATTTTATTAAAGCCTTCGGCTTCTTTAACAAGATCTTTTACAGTAGTATTGATTGCATTTAAATCTCCCGATGCAAGTACATCTCTGGGCGGTATATTTCCCAGTATTGCAAGATTGTCTGATGTGGCTTCTCTTATTTGTGAAAGACTCATTTGTATGCCGGGATTATAAAGGTTAATACCGATCTCAGGATAATATTTTACCGATGCGCTGCAGTCTGCGTCATTATGAAACAGCTTTATAGCATCTTTTGTGTCGTACAGTTCTTTCATATAAGGTAAAGCAAACTCCCTGAAGTCTTCTTCGCTTATAAAACCTACGATATCATCTAGCATCATAATGCCATCTATTGTGTCAAAAGTATCATGTTGTACTTTATGCCACGATTTTAAAAAGTCTGTAATTTTCCTTAACAAAGCATGTGTCTCGTCTGGATTTGTCATCATAGCCATAAGGAACTCTGTGGTTCCCATAAGAAAAGTTGCAATATTTAAGGGACCTCGCGAAACTGAAAATCTGATTTTATGACCGGAAGCCTCAATATGTGGCCTTGCTTTGACTAGTCTGTTTAGCATAAATGGAAGCAATCCATCTGTTTCAGGGTTGGGCACCTCAATTTTATCCATGTCTTCAGGAGATAAAATTACTTTGTTGGCAAAAGGAAACTCTTCTTTCCAAAATACGCACTTTGCACCAAAAGCTGACGGCTCAGTACACATACCGTATTCACTCCAAAATCCAGGTAAGAATATTACATCGGGAAATGTCTCTATTGCCTTAAGATTTGCCTTTAGCCAAATCTCATCACTTGTGAAATAATCAAGTACAGATACACCATACCAGCCCGGAAGCCAGGGACAATCTATAATAAAACCAGCTGTTTTTTTATCTGTATTTTTCCCGTTCACGACATCTTTTAATATCGCCCATTGTTTGTCTGTCATATTCTTATTTTTTTATAACCATTCAACATCAAGTTGTTTAATCAAAGTAGAAGCCCCGCCTGAATAATCAATGCCGAAACCGCCAAACGTATTACCTTCAATTTTTTCAGAAATATCTACTTTTGATTTGACTTCAGACCTGTCAGGTTTAATATAATACTGAGTACCGGTGTCCGCTTTAACCGAAAAAACATTATCCATAACCTCAACAGTAATATTGCAATCAGGTCTGTAGCAGGAAGTCGAAACAGGTTTGCTTATTTCTGTTGCCTTACCGTTATCGTATTTCATTAATATACAATCAACAGCATCATGATACTTTGTAGTCCTTATAAATCTTACACCATAACCGGTCAATGTTCTGGTGTCAAGTTTAATTAAAATATCCATATATCTGTAGGCCATACTAAATCCCTGACCTGCTGTTTTTGCCGGAAATACAATTAGCCTAATACGCATGTTTCCAGACTTTACATCGACAGGAGTATATAACATTCTTGCATTCTGAGATTGCAAAAGCCCTTTAATACCTTCAGATCCATCAACACCCTCACCAAAAAACCACGCATTTTTAGATTTATCAGCAGTCAAAGTACGACCATGATCTGATGTTGTAAAGCTGTCAAAGGTGAAAAATCCCGGAATAATTTGAGGCTGATCTTTTACTGATATATTCCTGAAATCAGTTGATAGTTTGTTTTTTGTAGATTTAACATCCTTTTCTTTTATAATACTACCGTAAACCGAAGAATAAGATGCCCCCGGAAAAGATCTTATATGTGCAGGATTTATTACAGCCATTATATAATACCCAATATCACCCTCAGTTAATTCGTATTTATTTAGCGGAGTATTTTCCCTCGAAACCGCGACTTCTATAGCATTACTTCCCTTTTTATCACTGCATCTGTACCAGCTAATCTGAGAAAAATCGGGGTAGTCAGTATCAAGAGTATATTGAACACTCAGAAAGCCATTGTCCGAATTTCTGATTTTTGGCATTTTTTTAAAACCCGGAGAGTCAAGTATATATGGTGCTATAGTCAAAACACTAGATGCCTCAAGTCCTTCGGGAGTAGATGCCGTCACCACAACATTAACTGCAGTATCAAGTTGATTGAAAGGAGTGAGGTTACAGGAATATCCATTGTCAACAACTTCCAGCTTTACAAGGTTTTTATGTTCTTGGCTTACAGACCAGTTTATAATGCTTGATCTTACCGGGAAATTTCCGAATCTGAAAAGCTGAGCATTTAGAGTTACTTTGTCTTTGCCTGTTTCGAGTCTTATTCCTGTTGGTTTTACCGTAAGTTGTACAGGAATACCTGTCGGGAGGTTTTCATTTCTGACATTCATGGGATCCCAGTCGTCGTTGCCTGAAAGGAGATTGTAAGTGTTGTAAATCACTCTGTTATCTTTAACTATTCTATAGGCATCGAGTACCTTTTTGCCTGTCATGTCTATAGTTGACTTAGCATCGCGGCTGCCTATTAAAATGTTCTTGTCATTAAGGCTAACATTATACTGGTAGTTTTTTATCTCCTTAGGCGGACTGTTGCGCCATCCTATATAATTTGCGGTTTCGGAGATGATTTTTGTATCGATAGCTGCAACCTGGCCATTGGCTTTAGTGAAATATTGCTCACCTCGTACGAAAGATCTTATTATTGAGTTCAGGAATACCGCACCTGTACCCGATGTGCTGTAAAATGGTTTGGAGCCATAGATGTCGAGTGTGCAGTTTAAATATACACCAGTGCCACACAGGGCATCGTCGGTAGATTCAAAATGGCAGCGATCGAATAATACTCTTTTGCCACCTGTAAATGGACACAGGTTGAGTCTGCTTACAAAGCGGGTATTTCGGGCTAGTATTTTATCTCCGTTACAATGTATGAGTTGAGCTTGTACTATGGCTTCTCCGCGTTTTGCTCTGTTTAGTTCGGGTTTGAGTGGAAAGTTAAGATCGATATTGCAATAATTGCCGAATGTAATGTTTTCTGAACTTGTTCCCTGGCCTGAGATTCTGAACATTGTAAAATTGCCTTGTGAACCCAGGCTTTGACCACGATTACAGGCCAGAACCACGTTTGAAGCATTTTTATTAAGACCGTAAAACCTTAACCATTCGCATTTAACAATCAGCCCGTAAGGCGAACCTCCTTCAGCTGCTACTCTAACCTGTGGGTCGTCAGGATTGTCAATCCAGTAAACATAAGGAGCGATATAAAGAGTCATTGGTTCGCTTTCACTTCCGTCAGTAAGGTTTTCGGCAGCTTTGTTTACTGAATTGAAAACATATTTGTGCTTAGCGATAAATTCATCGCTAAGTGCTCCGTCTATAAAAAATGCTTTTGGCCCAAGTTTTATTATTTTTCCATCATAAATAATGTGATCGCCTCCAAATGCAATTGGGTCACTTTTATCAAGACTGTTGTAAGGTGCGTTTTGTTGAGCATTACATAAGGCTGCGGTAATAAGCAGTATATACAATACAAAAAGGTTTTTCATGATGGTGTTTTTTTCAGAATACAAATATTGTCAAAATTTCAATAAAATCACAATCAATTTGTATCTTTGACCCGCTAAGGTTTGCCAAACTTTTTAGGAAGGCAATTAAAAGGGAATCCGGTGAGAGTCCGGAACAGTCCCGCTGCTGTAAGCTCCATTAGCGGTTTCTGAAAAACTTACGCCACTGTCAGTATTTAAAAGACGGGAAGGCCTCAGAAACCGGAGCAAGTCAGAAGACCTGCCTGGCATAATTTTTCAACAGCTTTCGCGGAAGGAGCTTGAATTTATGACAAAGAAAAAAACCGGTTTAATTTTTAGTTTATTTTTGCTGTTTGCTATCAACAGCCCTTTTAACGGTTTTGCAGCGCTTACTGTTAAAATAGACGATAACAAATATCCCTTTGTTCAGGAAGGTGACAGTATTTCATCATATATTATTGATGAAGTTACGGTTACAGGCAATCAATCCGGTCTGAAATTTAAAAATGCTAGTCCGGTGCAGATACTTGAGGGTAAATCAATTTCAGAAACAAATTCTTTAAGTGTTTCTGAGGCTGTCCGTTTTTTTTCGGGTGCAACAATAAAAGATTATGGTGGAATAGGTGGAATGAAAACTCTGTCTATTAGAAGTCTCGGAGCCGCACATACGGCTGTTGCTTACGATGGGATAACTATTACCGACTCACAGACGGGCCAGATAGATTTGGGGCGCTATACATTGGACAATGTTGAATTGTTATCTCTTAATATCGGTGACGGCAATGATATCTTTCAACCTGCCAGAATGTTTGCTTCTTCAGGGCTTTTATCAATAAAAACCCGCAAGCCTGCATTTGAAAAAAATAAAAAGCAGAATCTTGGCTTAGGTATAAAGACAGGTTCTTTCGGCCTTATAAATCCTGATTTGAAATTTGATTACAAGCTGACAGATAAACTTTCTTTCAGGCTTTCTGCCGAAGCTCTAAAAAACAAAGGTGATTATCCTTATAAACTTTATTATTCTGATTCGGACGGTCTTTACTCTAATGTTGTCAGGACAAACAACAATGTAAGCATGTACAAAGTCGAATCTACTTTTTTTGCAGACTTCGATGAAAATACAAAACTTGAAGTTAAGGGTTATTACTATAATTCTTCTAAAGACCTTCCCGGTGCTGTTATTTTATATAATCCTTATTCGGGACAGCATTTGTGGGATAGAAACGGATTTATGCAGGGGCATTTTCTTAAAAATTTCAATAAGAGACTAAGTTTGCAGATAAATGCAAAATATAATGCAGCATGGCAAAGGTACCTTGATCCTGATTATTTAGGCTCTGAAGGAGTAGAGGATAATACTTACAGGCAGGACGAGTATTATGTTTCGTCTGCAGTGTTATATAAAATGACAGAAAATTTATCGCTCGCGGTTTCGGCAGACGCAGCAGTAAGTAAAATGATTTCAGACATGTACGAGTTTGTAAATCCTTACAGGAACACATTTCTTACAAATATTTCAGCTAAATATGAAAATAAGGTTTTGCTGGCAACTGTTGGTTTGTTGGGTACTTTTATTAATGAAGAAACCATGGTTGCAAAACCTGCAAAAGATTTAAACCGAATTTCACCCTCATTTAATTTTTCAGTCAGACCTTTTGAGGATATTCCTGCAAGAATCAGATTTTTTTATAAAGAATCGTTCAGAACACCTTCCTTTAACGATCTTTATTACTCGGCTGTGGGTAATCTTAATCTCAGGCCTGAAGAAAACAGCCAGATTGACCTGGGTATTAATGCTATTAAGGCTTTTGACAAAACAGAGACAGAGTTGATGTTTACGGCCGATGTATTCAGAAATGTGGTTAAAGATAAGATTCAGGCTATGCCTACTAAAAACATATTTATATGGAGTATGGTAAACCTGGGCAGAGTCGAAATAACAGGTCTTGACCTTGGACTGGAGTTGAAGCAAAAACTTTCAAGTCGATACTCACTTTCGGCAGGACTTAGTCATTCTTATCAGAGAGCTCTCGACAAAACCGATAAGTCCAGACCTGAATACAATAATCAGATAGCCTACGCACCAAGAGTTTACGGAGCAGGTCGCCTTTCTTTTTACAGTCCTTACGGCAGGTTGTCTTACGCTCTGGTTTGGTCAGGTCACAGATATGTTACCGGGCACAACCTAGTAGAAAACAATCTGGAAGGCTATGCCGACCACTCGGTTTCTTTTGAAAAGCCGATGAAAATATTCGGTTCCAATATTGATATTAAAGCAGAGCTGTTAAATCTGATGAATAATAATTACGAAATAGTCAGAAATTTCCCTATGCCGGGACTCTCATTCAGACTTGGTTTTAAAATTGATTTGTTATGATAAACAGGATTTTATACATATTTTCAGCAATTATTTTTACGGCAGTAGTTTTAACTTCATGCGATGATATGGATTCGGTACTGCCTGAAGTAAATAATATCGAAACCGAAACTTCCGGTGCTCTTTACATTTTATGTGACGGTAATTACTCCTTAAACAACAGTACACTTGCATTATATGACTTTAAAGCTTCAAATCTAAGTACTGACTTTTTCAATAAAGTTAATAACAGGAAATTAGGAGATACCGGAAACGATATGAAAATATACGGTTCTAAGATATATGTAATTGTAAATGTTTCAGGACAACTTGAAGTTCTGGACGCAGTCACAGGCAAGTCTATAAAAAGAATACCTTTTTTTGATGGTGAAAAGTCAAGACAGCCACGTTATATGACTTTCTGGGAAGATAAGATATATGTTTGCAGTTTTGATGGCAGCGTTGCCAGGCTGGATACCTCAAATCTGGAAATTGAAGCAATTACAAAAGCCGGAAGAAACCCTGACGGTATAACTGTAAGTAACAATAAACTCTATGTTTCAAACTCAGGAGGTTTAGACCATTCATCTGATGTGGGTTATGATAATACGGTTTCTGTTATTGATATAAATTCATTTAAGGAATTAAAGAAAATCACAGTCGGAAAAAATCCGTACAAAATACTTTCAGACGATTTTGGTTTTGTATATGTAGCGTGCAGAGGTGATTATGCAGATGAAAAGCCAGCCTGGTTATGTATAAATGCTTCAACTGACAGGGTAGTGGCAAATTATGATGTACAGGTAATGAACTTTGATATTTGGGAAGACAAGGCATATCTGTACGAGCATGATAATAAAACCGGGTTAAGCAGTATCAAGATATTTAATCTTGTCACCCGTGAACTATCTGATTTTTCAGCCGATGTCACAGGAATTGTTACTCCTTACGGTATCTCGGTAAATAGGTCAAACGGAGATTTCTACATAACTGACGCCGGCAATTATGTATCATCCGGATCTGTCTATTGCTTCAGGAATAATGGTTCTTTGAAATACAGGATTTCACAGGTGGGAGTAAGTCCTAACAGTGTTGTGTTTGTAAAAGACTTTAAGTCTCAAAGCAATGGTGGTATTGGGGAGGAAGATAAAACCGAATATATTGAGCATGTGCTTGATTATTCTCCTGCTCCCGGGCAATTTGTCGGTACTTATCCGCTTTATGTTGCCGGTGATGATGATAATACTATGAGACTCAAGGCTGAGGGTGAGCTTAAGGGCAGGGTAGGTGGTCTGGTAACTCTGGGCAGATTTGGAGGCAGCATAACTTTTTCATTTAAAAACACGGTTTTAAACAAAGCGGGTTCTAATGACTTTAAAATATTCGGAAATGCTTTTAATAATTCTGCAGAACCAGGTATAGTCGAGGTTTCGGTAGATGAAAATAAAAATGGTAAGGCAGATGATAAATGGTACGAGCTTGCCGGCTCTGAATATTACAGTTCAAAAACAACAAAAGGTTTTAGTATTAAATATTTCAGGCCTGCCATTCTGAAAGATAGTGTTGACTATTCAGATAATAAGGGTGGAAAGGGCAAGGTGAATGCTTTTTATCCTGCATGGAAGGGTGACAATATCAGTTTTACAGGTAATTTGTTGTATCCTTCTGCTACCAAAAACGAAACCACAGGCTTTTGGGTGCTCAACTCATTACCATGGGGATATGCAGATAATAAACCGAACGATTCGCCTTTGTGTGAGTTTGATTTGGATGCGGCTGTTGACAGCGAAGGTAAAAAGGTTGTTCTTAGTGAAATCGACTTCGTCAGAGTTTATACAGGAGTTAATCAAAACGCCGGCTGGGTTGGTGAAATATCTGCTGAGATTGCCGGTGCAGCAAATCTCAGCAGATAAACTTATGGTTTCATAACAACGCCAAGACTTTTTTTACCGTCTGTTTTTATGATTGCCGGGTTTTCAAAACGAATATGTCTGATATAGTCGTTTTCAAACATGGCTGGTAGGCTGTCCAGATAATCGAAGTCGCAGAAGTGTTCTTCTGAGCCTTCTGATATGGTGAAATAACTTACTCCAAATGAGGTTAGATTTTGAAAGAAATGTGTGCCCTGGCTGGGGTCAATACGATAATTTGTTTTGCCGGCTTCGACAATTAATCTTGCAGAGGCAATTTGTGGCCATTTTACGGGAATGCCCAGCCATGAGTCGCTCGAACCCCACCTGCCTGGCCCTATTAAAATATACGGCCTGTTTTCGAGTGTAAGCTGTTTGTTTATTTTTTCGATTTCATAAACGGTAAGCTGATTTCTTGAGGCATTGAAATTTTCTGTTTTAACATATACCAAATCTGTAATGTCGTTTTCAATGCCGTGACCCAATGCGTTGTTGGTTTTTATTATTACATCTTCGTAAGGTATTTCCTCAAGATTTTCTTCAAGCATTTCTTTAATGTCAACTATTGGTCTTATCTGAAGTAGATAAAATGTGGATTTGCCTTCTTCGTCAGGATTGAGTTCGACAGCAAACTCTATTTCAACAGGTCTTCCCATTTCTTTTTGTCCCAGATGTAAAACTTTGTCCAGTATGCCTGCAAGTGGGAATGTATCGTTTTGTAGAATATGGGCAAATGATATTACCTTACGGCCGTTACCCCAAACTCCATCTCTTAATACCTGGTCGTAAGGATCGTAAGTTGATGCTATAAACTTTAATGTGCCGTCTTTTTCTGCATCCTGTACCCTTAGTCTTAACAGGTTTTTACCATCATCGGTGGTTACTTCAAATTCTTTAGCTTTAAGGTCGAGACACAAAAATTGTGTCTGGGTTTCTCTCAATGCAAAATCAAGAGAGCTCATTTGCAATATACTATGAGGATGTTTTGGTGAAAACCTGAGCGTTGTACCACCATCAACAATATATTTACCAAGTCCCAGTGCAATGTTTGCTATACCGTCTTCTGCGGTTTCGTGACCAATGGGATAATAGTTGAGTGAGCGGGCTACACCTGAAAATGTTGGGTAAAATCTGTCCTGATATGCGGTTCCGCAGACTTGCTCAAGTATAATGGCCATTTTCTCCTGGTCAATAACGTTTGATGTTGCTACCATGTATGCTTTGCTGCTTTGATAGAAAGCTGAGGCATAAACAGCTTTGATTACTTTCTTGAGCATTGTCAGGGTCTTTTCAATATCCTCGTCAAAAGGTATCATATAAGTAGAATAGATGCCGGCAAAGGGTTGATAGTGAGCGTCTTCTAAAAGGCTGGACGATCTTACCGCTATTGGATTTTTAACTACAGACAGAAATGCTCTGAGGTTATCATTAAAACCGTCGGGTAAATGGGCGGCTTTAAATGCTTTAAGTATTTCTTCGTCACTTGCATCAGAAAGTGCAATCGGATAAAGATTATTACTTTCCATAAACTGGTCGAATATGCCTGTACATAGTACCAGAGTTTTTGGAATACAGATATTTACGTTTTCAAAATCTCCCAGATCGGGATTCCTTTTTATAAGTGCGTCAATAAAAGCCAGACCACGTCCTTTGCCTCCCAGCGAGCCATCACCAAATCTTACAAAATTTGAATACTTATCAAATCTTTCTTTTTTAAACTCTGCAATAACACCCTGATTTTTTGTTCGGCGATACATCACTATTGCATCTGAAATAATCTTTCTGGCCTCCATGCTATCTTCATAATCTTCTATCGGCACATTTTCAATAAACTTTGCCAATGGGAACATTGCCCTTGAATACAGCCATCTTGATGCGTGATTCTTGCCCAGGTGATACCTTAAAGACTTGTCCGGGATATTGAATATCTGTTCCTGAAACTCTTTAAGATTTTTAATTCTGATTAATTCTTCGCCTGTGTCAGGATCTTTAAATACAAAATCGCCAAAACCGAAGTTATCTGTCATCAGCCTTCTTAATTCCTGAGGGAATGTTTTTGAAGCTTTGTTTATAAATCCTGCTGAAATTTCATCAGAGTAAGATTTGTTTTCAAATTCAGAAGAGTTTAAAATAATCGGCAGTACCGGGTCTTTTGCTCTGACTTTTTTACAGAAATGAATGCCGGCAAGTTTATCTTTGCTGCCATCTCTGTTGAAGCTCATATCTGATATCAATCCTAAAAGGTTGTCATGGTATTTCTTGTACATTTCTGCAGCTTCTTCATAGTTTCTGGCTAGCAAAATTTTTGGCCTTCCTCTCATTCTAAGCATTTCCTGATGAGCATTTAAAGCCTCTGTTGCAAAATTTCTTGATTGCTCGAGTACAAACTTGTAAAGATTTGGAAGTATTGACGAATAAAACCTTACTGAGTCCTCAACCAGTAGTATTACCCTTACACCTACAGACTCAATGTCCTGATCTACATTCATCTTGTCTTCAATAAGCTTAATTATGGCAAGTAGTAGATCTGTATTGCCTAACCAGCTGAAAACATAATCTATAGCTGACAGGTCTGCTTTTTCCATATATTTCGAAACCTCGCGTGAGAAAGGTGTCAAAACCACGATTGGTATATGTGAATACTTGTTTTTTACGAGCTTAGCGGTTTCGAAGTTAAGGTCTTGCTTGTCGCTTGGCATCATAATTATAAGGTCGTAATTTCCTTTGTTGAGTGCTGTTAAAGCTTCGTCGCCTGTAGAAACCTGGGTGAAGCGGGGAGGGTAACGAAGGTTGAGTGAAACATATTCGTTGAAAATCTGTTCGTCAACTCTGCCGTCATCTTCGAGTACAAACGAATCGTATTTGCTGGCTACCAGCAATATATTGTAGATGCGTCTGGTCATAAGGTTGGCAAAAGACGTATCTTTAAAGTATAATTTTCTGAAAGAGGGTTTGTTATTCATATTGAATTGAGATTTTCACAATAATAGCAATAAAAAAGAAGTTCCAAAAGTAAACAAAACCAATTTTATTATTGTTTATTTGTAAGCGAAATCGTCTTAACCTCTAAAAATATACTTATGAAAAAGCTACTCGTACTGATTTTGGCCGTAATTGTAACTTTTCCGGCTTTTTTTTCCTGTAAAGATGATGCTGTTGATGTTCCCTTCTCAAAAAACTCAATAGAAGAGAACAAAGTCCAGATTGAAGAAGAAGGTTTGGCATTGCTTGACAAAATGGATGCAATGAAAAATCTTTCTGCCATGAACACTCTCATGGATTTAAACGCTTTAATGTACGGAGCACCTGAAGAAGAATATTATGGTGTTGCCGGTATGATTAAAAAGGTTGTTGAACAAAAAAGTGGAAGAAGTCTGATTAAAAAAATTGAATCAAAAACCACTGTCACCGATCCTTATTACACTTTTATTGGCATTGAAGCCGGTATTTACACATGGAACAGCTCTATTTCTGAATTTGAATGGACTGCAAGTGCAAATGAACTGACCTTTAAATATCCTTCAGCAGGTAGCTCAACAAACAATACTATCCTTAAAGTTTCAAATCTGAAATATGATGAACTGACATACGATAGCGAAACAACTTATATGATGACTTCTCTCAACGTATTAATGACAGTTTCAGGCAGTGAACAACTTAGTCTTGAAATGAGAGCAGAGTTTGATGATGATGGTATGCCAATAAGTTATCGTTCAGAGTTTGAGGTTAAAGAAGGCTACTCATTTACCGAAACATTTACAAACAGCGGATCGAAAGCTAAGTTTGATGCTGTTTACGGTTTTGATGGTGAAGATTTGTTTATGGCTCATATGGAATCTTCAGGAGACTTCACATACGATAGCATGTACAGCCTTGAAAATCCTGAAAATGAAGATCAGCTTGATGAATTTCTAGATAAAGCCAATATGTGGATACAGGCCGGTAATCTTAAATTTGCAGCTGTTGTTGATTTTAATAACTACATAAAACAGAAGAGTTCAAAGTTTCCGGATGACATAGTCGGAACCAGCATGGAAGATAGCGAAGCAATGGCTAAAATAATGAATGACAACATTAAGGCTACTCTTATGTTTGCAAAAGAAAAGAAAGCCATTGCAAAAGGTCTGTTCTATTCATATGAATATGATGAATATTATTATCCGGGTGAATATGCTACAGGTTTGAAATTTGTATTTGCTGATGATTCTTCACTCGATCAGAGTTTTATGGAAACAGGTTTTGAAGAGCTGTTGTCTGCTTACGAAGAATTTATGATGGCAATGCAGGATAGCTACTATCAACTAATGTAAATTTGTATTGAATGAGTCTTAAAAAGCTCTTTATCATAATTTGTGTTTTTTTCATAATATGTGAGCAGGCAATGGCTGTCTTAAATGACACATTGCCTGTTCTGAATTATGACATTAACGAAGTTGTCGTAAAGGGTGAAAAAAAAGACAGATACTACAAGACTTTTACTGACAGGCTCGAAGTTGACAGTAAAACAATCAAGTCTGTTCCTTCTTTTCTCGGCGAAACCGATATAATAAGAGCTGTTAAGTTGCAGACTGGTATTCAGTCTGTAAGCGAAGGTAATAGTGGAGTTTATGTCAGAGGTGGAAATTCAGGGCAAAACCTTTTTATTTATGACGAGATGGAGCTGATGAATCCTTCGCACATGATGGGCTTGTATTCTGTTTTTAATCCTTTGACTACAGGCAATGTTATTGTTTATAAGGGGAATGCTCCAGTAAATCTAAATGGCAGACTGGCTTCTGCCATATGCGTTTATTCTCAGTCACCTACTTATGAGAGTCAGGGTGTTGAGATGAATATTGGAAATATAAGTTCTAATATTGGTCTTACCTGGTGTGATAAAAATGAAAACTGGTCTTTGACTACCGGTTTCAGAAGAAGTTATCTTGAACTGCTTGGTTGGGGGGCTTCTTTGTTTTTGCCCGATAATAAAAATTATTTTGAAGATTACGGTTATAAGTTTTATGACTTTAACGGTAAGATAACCGGTAGGTTGTCTTCGAAGACCTCGGTGCTTTTATCATGGTATGCCGGAAATGATAATTTTAACGTTGACCTTAAGGATATGGGTTATAAAGCTTTTACTTTTGGAGGCAATAAGGCAGGTGTTATACAGGTGACCAACAAAATAAACTCTTACAGCTACCTTAAAAACTCCATAGGGTACACTTCGGCTCTTACCGGTTTTGGTGGCGATATTATGGGAACTTTTGCTGATATAAAGAGCGATTACAGTCAGATTGTTCAGAAAAATCAGTTTACGACGGAGTATAAAAATCATTTGATAGACCTGGGCCTGGATATTTTTCATCAATCAACTATACCTCTTGATGCTGAGGCTACGATGTTGTCCGATACGCTCACTTTGTATTCTAAGTATAAGAATTCTGGTTTGACTTTTTATGCAGGAGATACCTGGACTTTAAATTCGGGCAGGTTGGTGGTTTATGGTGGTGTAAAAAGCACTATGAGTTTTAATTATAAGCGAATGATGTTTTCGCCCGTGGTTTCGGTATCATTATTTCCCGAAGCAGATAAGATTTACAGGGCTTCTTTTGCTGTTAATGATCAAAATTTACATTTGGCTCCTATCAGTTCTATTCCTTTGCCTAATGATGTGTGGATGACTTCGACTTCACGTATTAAGCCGGAGTTGTCAGAACAGCTTACTTTTGGTCATAAAAGGATAATTGATGGATATGAGCTTGATTTTGAACTTTGGGGAAAATTAATGCAAAATCAGTTGATTTGTGATTTTTTGGCTGAATACTCTCAGGTGAATGGTTTTGAAGATCAGTTATATGTTGGAAAGGGGTATGCATATGGATTTGAGTTTTCATTGAAAAAATCTTTTGATGCATTTAAGATTGACTTAAATTATACTTATTCGCGTTCAATGAGGTCTTTTAATGATATTTTTGAAGGAAAATGGTTTAATGATAAATATGACAGGCCTCACGATTTAAATATTTTGTGCAGCTATAGCCCCGATAAGAAATGGGACTTTTCTGCTGTATGGGTTTTGGCTTCGGGTGTGAATATGACTTTGCCACAGGGTAGATGGTGGTTGATGGGCTCGGTTTTGAATGATTATGAGGGCTTTAATGAGTACAGGCTACCTTTGTATCACAGGTTGGATTTGTCTGCTACACTTAAACTCAGGCCGGGAAGGTTTAGAGAGTCTGAATTGAACTTTTCCGTTTTGAATGCATACAATAGGGCTAATCCTTATTTTATATTTTTCAAGGTGTTCAGTGGTGATAGTCAGTATAATCTTGATATCAGGGCTATGCAGGCATCTTTGTTTCCTGTAATGCCTTCTTTAAGCTGGAGGGTAAAAATATGAAGCAGTCGATTTTTCTGTTATTAACTCTTTTTGTCGTTTCGTGCACATCTACTGTGGAGATTGAAGAGGCTTCATACAAATCAAAGATTGTAGTAGATGGATGGATTGAGTCAGGTGGGTATGCCAATGTGCAGGTAACTACCAGTGCACCTTTCCTGTCTGATTTTGACTCTGCTTCGATTAGAGCGGTTTTTGTAAATTATGCCAAGGTTACTTTGACAAGTTCTAAAGGTGAGTCTGAAGTTTTGACTTTATACAGGCAGAATAATCTGTTTCCGCCTTTTGTTTACAGATCTAATAATATAAAAGGAGAGCCTGGTTGCAGATATGATATTAAGGTTGAGGCTAAGAGTAATGTGCTTACTTCCAGCACCACTATTCCTGATTTGCCTGTTTTTACCGGTCTTAAAATGGATCAAAAATCAGACAGTTCAGGTATATTGAGCATTGGTATGGTTGCCGAAGGCAGAAAAGACGATTTCCTTCTCTTTATGATGAAAAGTACTTTAGGAGGTGAAAGAAATTTTCACCCGGCTCAAATTACAGTTGCCTGGGTTCCCGAAACCACTGATACTTGTTATTTTGATATTTTAAGAGACCACGAAACAAATATGTACCTGCTTAATCCTGAGAAAAAGTTTTATGGTAACTGGCCGGTTTTGCAGTTTTCGCTGAAAGATACTGTCTCCGTAAAGGTTGGCAGGATAGACAGAGAGGCTTATGAGGTGTTATTTAGTATTTATAGTGATATGGCTATGAGAAAAAATCCTTTTTCGCTCAATACGACGGGGGTGAGAACAAACATCAAAGGCGGGATAGGCAGATGGACAGGTATTTCTTATCCTGAAATATTTGTTTATAATGGTAAAAAATAGCCTTTGTTACTTGCTTTTTGTCAGATTTAAGCCTAATTTTGAGGTAAAGTAAGCCGTTTGACTTACATATTTCCACATAAATCTTTGCCATTATGAATATAGATCAAATTATGAATTCACTCTCGGCCAAGCATCCGGGCGAGAATGAATATTTACAGGCAGTTAAAGAAGTTCTTATAAGTGTTGAATCTGTTTATAACGAACATCCTGAGTTTGAAAAGTCCAGAATTATTGAAAGACTTGTTGAGCCTGACAGAATTATAACCTTTAAAGTACCCTGGATTGACGATGCTGGTAAGATTCAGGTTAATCTGGGATACAGGGTTCAGTTTAACAATGCAATCGGTCCATACAAAGGGGGATTGAGATTTCATGCTTCTGTAAATCTTTCTATTTTGAAATTTCTTGGTTTTGAGCAAACTTTTAAGAATGCGCTTACTACTTTGCCTATGGGTGGTGCAAAGGGCGGTTCTGACTTTAGTACCAGAGGTAAGTCTGATGGTGAAATACAGCGGTTCTGTCATAGTTTTATGCTTGAGTTATGGCGAAATATTGGTCCCGAAACCGATGTGCCTGCAGGTGATATTGGTGTTGGTGCAAGAGAAATTGGTTTTATGTACGGTATGTATAAAAAGCTTGCCAGGGAGAATACCGGTGTGTTTACAGGTAAAGGTTTAGAGTATGGCGGTTCGCTTATAAGACCTGAGGCTACCGGGTTTGGTGGTTTGTACTTTGTAAGACAGATGCTTGCAACAAAAGGCCTGGGTATAGAGGGTAAGACTATTGCTATTTCCGGCTTTGGGAATGTGGCTTGGGGTGCTGCTAAGAAGGCTACCGAGTTTGGTGCCAGGGTTGTTACTTTGTCAGGGCCTGATGGTTATATATATGATAAGGAAGGGCTTAATGCTGAGAAAATAGATTATATGCTTGATTTGAGGAATAGTAATAATGATATTATCGAGCCTTATGCTGAAAAATTTAATGCTGAGTTTTTCCCGGGTAAAAGGCCATGGGAAAGGGCCGTTGATATTGCTTTGCCTTGTGCTACTCAAAATGAGCTTGATATAAATGATGCAAAAATGTTGATAAATAATGGCGTTCTTTGTGTCGGTGAAATTTCAAACATGGGCTGTACACCTGAGGCTATTGATGCATTTATTGAGGCTCGTATTTTGTATGGGCCGGGTAAGGCTGTAAATGCAGGCGGTGTTGCAACCTCGGGTTTGGAAATGACTCAGAATGCTATGCACATTTCATGGCCGGCTGAGGAGGTTGATGGGCGTCTGCGTCAGATTATGACCAATATTCACGAGCAATGCGTGCATTACGGAAGGGAAGCAGATGGTTATATAAATTATATGAAAGGTGCTAATGTGGCCGGCTTTATGAAGGTTGCAAAGGCAATGTTAGACCAGGGGTATCTTGGGTGATTAATGCTTATGGCTGATTTTTTTATTTCTGAAGAAGAACAACTTTTTGTAAGACAAAATATTGATAAGGATGTTACCGCCCTGGCTTTGAGTCTGGGGCGGTATTCTTCTTTAGATAATTTGAAAGTTTTAAGACAAATATCAGGTTACCAGACTTTAAAAAAGAAATTGCCTTCATGGTTTGAGGTCGATGGCTTACTTATGCCCGAGTCTTTGTCTCTTGAACAATGTTCGTCAGAGCAGACTGCCCGCTATAAGTACAAGTTTCTTAAGTCTGTCTTTGGCTCGTCTCAAGGTCTTTGTATGGTGGATATTACTGGCGGTTTCGGAGTTGATTTTGCCTTTATGTCTGAGCTTTTTGAAAAGGCATATTATGTTGAAAGAAACTCTGATTTGTGTAAAATAACCGGTGAAAATTTAAAGACTCTGGGATACAAAAATGTATTTACATCAAATTGTGATGGCTATGAATTTTTAATAAAGTATTCAGGTACATTCGATTTGATTTTTATTGATCCTGCACGCAGGGATATTAAGGGTAGCAAGGTCGTTTTGCTGAGTGATTGCGAACCGGATATTTTGAAACTAAAAGAGACTTTGTTTGAAAAGTCTGAATATATCCTTGTGAAAATGTCTCCCATGCTGGATATTTCTTTAGCCTTAAATCAATTACCCGAAACCACTCATGTCCATGTGGTTTCGCTGGGTGGAGAGTGTAAAGAGCTTTTGTTTTTGTTAAGAAAGGGGTATTGCGAAAATAATCCTTTGTATAATTGTGTAAATATTTTGGGTGATGGCAGTCAGCAAATACTCAGCTATTTTAAAGATGAAGATAAAGATGGTGTTTTTGTTTTTACTGACGAAGTAAGTGAGTATATATATGAGCCCAATGCTTCAGTAATGAAAGCAGGTGGTTTTGCAGTTATTGCCGGAAAATATAGTCTGAAAAAATTTCATGCAAACAGTCATCTTTTTACTTCCGAAAACTACTATGCTGACTTTCAGGGACGGGTATTTGAGGTAGAGCAGGTATTGCCCTACAAAACTAAATTGATTAAATCGTTTACAGGTAAATCTTTTAAGGCAAATATAACAGTAAGAAACTTTCCGGACTCTGTAGCCGTGATAAGAGAAAAGACAGGCATCAGAGAAGGAGGAGATTGTTACATATTTGCGACTACGCTTTCGGACGAAAGAAAGATTTTGATTTTTTGTAGTAAGAAGTGACTCAAAAAGCCAATTTCTTGTATCTTTTTATAACCTTTTTTTCTTGATATCTTTTTAAAGCTATTGTAGTGGGGTAAGAATGAGTAATTAATAGTAATTATTTTTATTATGTTTAGCCATTAATCTATTTCTTATAAA